>NZ_FYDY01000064.1:0-1688 GCF_900187435.1 Pseudomonas sp. Irchel s3b5 | reverse complement strand
TCTTTGCGGGTCTGCTTACGCTTGCCTGCGTACTCGGCGTCAGCGAAGGTCATCTGTTTCATCGGAAAACTCGGCGGGTGGAGTCCTGGTATTTTGCCAAAATCAGGAAGTCTTCTTCAGAATTTCCTTAGGGTTTCTTGCCGTGACGTTAGGCTGTGTCGTCGACATATTTCGGCGGGTGCAATATGGCATGTTGGATAACGCTGGAAACTGACTGTGGAGTAATGTTTTTGTTTTTGCAGTAGGCAGAGTTTATCCAGTCCGACAAGAGCTTTGCACCCTTGCTCGCGTTGCAAGAGACACAACAAAGAACAATATTTTCCTTCGTGATGATTCTCTCGTCATTGGTTATGTGCTCCCACGAGGATTGAGATTTCCTCGTGCCACAGAAGCCAAATTTAATGCCGCAGTAAACACAGCACACATCCCGCTCAATGACCTCTCTTTCTAAGCTGGCGGGTATGTTCCACTTGTTCATAGCCAATTGCTTCCAATGTTGTGGACGCAACAGTGTGCCACTACCAGCTCACTCTCAGCTGAATTTTCTCGCCTGTCGCTGGGCATCCATCAAACACAGTCTTTCTGTTTGCCCTCTGTGCCACCGATCAGAGCCCATCATGGGGCCTGTGTGCTGGTCTGTGGGAGCGAACTCAGAGAGCAAACAAAAGGAAATCATGAAATGACAATCGACATACAACACAAGCACGCCTCCCACGTCATCATCATTGAGGGTCAAGCCTTCAAGGCTAACGACTTCGGCATGTGGGATCTGACTGACATCTGGAAAGCGCTCAAGCTTCCCAAGACCAAGGGGCCCGGTAAGTGGGCCGAACTGAAAGCGGCAAAGCGTCTGGCAGCTTCCCGTAAAGTCGAAAGCTCCAACGGTAACGGAACCTTCGCTACCAAGCAGGCGACCATCAGATACGCCGCATGGGTCTCCCCGGAGTTCGAGGATGTGGTCTACGACGCCTTCGAGGCGATCCTTGAGATGCCTGAGGTTGCCTTGCTGGTGGCCGACAAGATGCGCAACGTGGGCAATGACCATAGCGCCGCCATCCTTGAGCGTTATTCCACCTTCAATGACAAATGTGACTGGAACATCAAGCGTATTCACAGGAACACCCAGCAGGGTCTGCGCGCTGCCGTGGCAAGAGGCACTATCACCCAAGCGAGGGCAATTGAACTTGGCCTAAAAGTGTCCCGATAACTGGCTACTCATTTCTTTGGGAGGCAGCTATCTTCAAATACTGGCTAATTGCCTTTTTGGGGTTGATGGTTGGCTTATGGGGTTCACGATCTGCTACAGCTTCCAAGGCAAAAGAGTGGTCATTGAGTGCCAGAACGATAATCTCTGCTCGCACGACGCTGTTTACTTCTCGATGCGTCATGCGGGTATTGCTTTGCGAAAGGAGGTATTGAATTGGGATAGCAACTACGTATCTATGATTGGGACTGTCAGATATTTTGTGTGCAGGCCGGTAACGGCCTGCCGTTAGGCAGGCCATTCTTTTACCAGGCAGGCCTGATAAATCGATCTCCGTACAGAATCGCGAATTGATTCATCGCACTTTTCCAGTCATGGGCCGCTGAGCCCCAGTTTGCTGTGATGTTGCGCAGCCCAAGCCAGATCAGTTTTGTCGCCGCATCGTCGGTTGGGAAGTGACCTCGGGTCTTGATGATCTTGCGCA
>NZ_FYDY01000066.1:0-1608 GCF_900187435.1 Pseudomonas sp. Irchel s3b5 | reverse complement strand
GGGGGTGCGGTAGAAATCTTGGACTACCTGGAGGTAGTTCATGTATTCATACGAAGATCGCATTCGAGCGGTCAAGCTCTACATCAAATTGGGGAGGCAAACCGGGGCAACTATTCGTCAGTTGGGCTACCCGACGAAGAACTCTCTGAAGAGCTGGCATGAAGAGTACGAGCGATGCCTCGACCTATCGCTTGGCTACGTGATCTCGAAGCCGAAGTACTCACGGGCCCAAAGAGAAAAGGCTGTCGAGTACTATCTCGAACACGGGCGCTGCATTTCCCTCACCATCAAGGCTTTGGGCTACCCAGCACGGGATTCGTTGCGTGCCTGGATTTACAAGTTGCATCCCGAACTTCACACGCGTGTTGTTGGTCGATCTGACGGGCGAGCACGTCCGCCAGCGATGAAACAGGCTGCGGTGATCGCGCTGTGCACGCGACAAGAAAGTGCGAACGCCGTGGCTCAAAAGCTGGGCGTCTGCAGGCCGACCTTGTACAACTGGAAAAATCAGTTACTCGGCCCAGAGGCATCCGCACCCATGATACGCCGACAAAAAACTCCATCGTCACCGGAGCGAGAAGAGTTGGAGCGGCAACTTGAATCTCTTCGGCTCGACGTGCGCCGTCTACAACTTGAGCACGAACTGTTGATGAAGGCGAATGAACTCATAAAAAAAGATACGGGCATCGACCGGCAAGTCCTGACCAATAGGGAGAAGACATTGCTGACAGATGCCCTGAGGCAGACATACTCCTTGTCAGAGCTGCTTGAAGCGCTGGGCTTGGCCCGAAGCTCCTATTTCTATCATCGAGCCCGAATGCAGGTCGCGGATAAATACACCGAAGTGCGTCGTGCCATGGCGGACATCTTCGAGCTCAATCATCGCTGCTATGGTTACCGCCGGATGCGGGCGTCGCTGAGCAAGCAGCGTGTGCGTCTGTCAGAGAAGGTGGTGCAGCGCTTGATGAAGCAGGAATGCCTGGTCGTCGCCAAGCCGAAACGGCGTCGATACGGTTCCTACCTCGGGGAGATCAGTCCCGCGCCGGAAAACCTCGTAAACCGCGACTTCACGGCTGTTGCCCCAAATGAGAAATGGCTCACGGACATCACGGAGTTCCAGATCCCGGCCGGCAAGGTGTACCTGTCCCCCATGATTGACTGCTTCGATGGGCTGGTCATCAGTTGGACAATCGGCACGCGTCCAGACGCCGATCTTGTGAACACGATGCTGGATGTCGCCGTCGAAACGGTGGCCGGCAACAGCAAACGGCCAGTCGTTCACTCCGATCGCGGCGCTCACTATCGCTGGCCCGGCTGGTTATCGCGCATCGCTGATGCGAAGCTGTTTCGTTCTATGTCGCGAAAGGGATGCTCGCCTGACAACGCGGCTTGTGAAGGCTTCTTCGGCCGGCTGAAAACGGAACTGTTCTATCCTCGCAACTGGCAGTCAACGAGCATTGAGCAGTTCATTCAGGCCCTGGATTCATACATTCGCTGGTACAACGAAAAACGAATCAAGATTTCTCTCGGTGCTCTCAGTCCTGTTGAGTATCGTGAGAGCCTTGGTCTCGCGGCATAACCAGTCCAAGTTTTTTGCCGCACCCCCAG
>NZ_FYDY01000002.1:170091-379481 GCF_900187435.1 Pseudomonas sp. Irchel s3b5 | reverse complement strand
CGGTTGAAGACAGGGACTGTTTAAGCGTCGTATTCTTTTTCATGGACTCGCCCTCGCTGCCGTTGGCTTCTTAGACTGCCACCGTGGCGCATTGACGCCTCGGCGTGGGCGAGTCCATCCAATTACAGTTTTACAGGTGGTCTCAGGTATCGCGGTTCACCCGTTTTGGCATCATCCGCAACAACGTGTTATCGCCCACCACATAATGGTGATACAGCCCGGCAACAGCATGCAGGCCGATCAGCCAGTAGCCAATGGTGCCACCGAGCACATGCCAGCCTTCCAGTTGTTTGGCGAACGCCTTGTCTTCGGCCACCAGCAACGGCAAGTCGAAACCATAGAACATCACTTGATTGCCTTTGGCACTGGTGATCAGCCATCCGAGAATCGGCATGGCGATCATGAAAACATACAGCGCCCAATGCATCAGCCTGGCCAGCACCGTTTGCCAGCGCGGTGAGGCCGGAAAGATTTGCGGGGCCGGGCCGAGGCTGCGCGCGAACAATCGCAGCCAGACCAGAACGAATACGGTCAGGCCGAGCATGAAGTGTGATTCAACGATCAGCGTGCGGCCGCCACTGCCCTTGGGAAAAATCCCTCGAAGCTCGATACAGGCGTAAACCAGCACCAACAGGACCAGCATCAACCAATGCAGCGCAATCGATACGGTGCTGTAGCGCGAGGCGGAGTTTTTCCATGGCATACAGTGTTCCTCAGAGGTCCGGTTTAAAGCCACCGTTCTTGTTCGACGGTGTGCTTTAACTCTAAGCCCGTTTCACTGGGTTTGCCTGAGGCTATTGGTCGCGGGATGCTCTGATTCAGCTAATAGACAGGAAAAACGCACCGCCCCCTGTAGGAGCGGTGTTTTGTTGTGATCAACTCGACTGCGGCATCTCGCCATTGGCCAGACGCTTGTTGATGTCAGCGATCACTTCCGGCAAATCGGTGATGGTGTCGATCATGTAGTGCGGGCGCGAGCCTTCGAACATGGCGTGGATGCGCTTGCGTTCGCTGTCCAGTTTGTCACTGGCCAAGGCGCGATAACCTTCGTAGTCCAGACCCAACGCGTTGCCCGAGCAGATCAGTGCCACGGTCCACATCCCGGCACGACGGCCTTCAAGAATGCCTGGCACGGTGTCGTCGATCTTCACACAAGCGGCGACATCGTCGATGCCCAGGGCGATGACGTTGGCCAGCGCCTGGGCCGGCCATGGACGGCCGTTCGGCACTTCGTCGGTGGCGACCACGTGGTCGGCAACGTAGCCGTTGGTAGCGGCCAGTTCGACCACTTTGTCCATGACCTGCTTCGGGTAGCCGGAGCAGGAGCCGATCTTGATCCCTTGTTGGCGCAAGTTGGCGATGGTGTCCAAAGCCCCCGGGATCAGCGCCGAGTGTTCGGCGATTTTTTCAATCTGCAGCGGCATGAAACGCTGGTAGATGGCGGTGACGTCATCGTCGGTCGGCGTGCGGCCGAATACTTTGCGATAACGCTCGGCAACTTCCGGCTGATCGCACAGGGTGCGGATGTGATCCCACTTGCCCATGCCCATCGGGCCACGCGCTTCTTCGATGGACACCTGGACGTCGAACTCGGCGAAGGCTTCGACAAAAATCTGGGTTGGCGCGAAGGAACCGAAGTCGACGACGGTACCGGCCCAGTCGAGGATGGCGGCTTGCAGCTTGGTTGGGTTGGTGTAGTTCATGTCTGGAAATCCTTTGGCAACTGACTAATGGGGCTGCTTTTACTGTGGGAGCCAGCCTGCTGGCGATGAGTGCCTGACATTCAACGGATGTGTTGGCTGACAGTCCGCTATCGCGAGCAGGCTCGCTCCTACAGGGGGAATGTGGTGTGGGTTAGATTTCGAGCACTTCCATCTCGCGCAACACTTCAGCGATCGCGGCTACGGCTTCGCGCATTTCGGCCGGTTGGACGTAGCCGATGCAGCCGACGCGGAAGGTTTCGACCTGGGTCAGTTTGCCGGGGTAGAGGATGTAACCCTTGGCCTTGACCCGTTCGTAGAAATCCTTGAACGCGTAGCGCGGATCTTTCGGGGCGTGGAAGGTGGCGATGATCGGCGCCTGGATAGCGGCCGGCAGGAAACTGCGCAGGCCCAGTTTGCCCATCTCTTCCATCAATGCCTGGCAGTTGGCGGCGTAGCGCTTATGCCGGGCCGGCAAGCCGCCTTCTTCGTTGTATTGCAGAAGGGCTTCGTGCAGCGCGGCGACCACGTGGGTCGGCGGAGTGAAGCGCCATTGGCCGGTCTTGGCCATGTAGGTGTGCTGGTCGTAAAGGTCCATCGCCAGTGAGTGCGAGTTACCGGCGGCGCTGGCCAGGGATTCTTTGCGGGCGAAGACGAAGCCCATGCCCGGCACGCCTTCCAGGCATTTGCCTGATGCAGCGATCAGCGCGTCGAACGGGATGTGTTGCGCGTCCACCGGCAGGGCGCCGAAGGAACTCATCGCGTCGATGATCAGGCGTTTGCCGTGTTGTGCAATGACCTCGGCGATTTCCGGCAGCGGATTGAGGATGCCGGTGCTGGTTTCGCAGTGAATCAGCGCCACGTGAGTGATGTCGGCATCGGCGCGCAGCAGACGGTCGACGTCGGCGGCGGTGGTCGGTTCGTCTTCAGCGGTTTCAAAGGTGCTGAAGGTGCGGCCGAGCACTTCGCAGATTTTCGCCAGGCGCTTGCCGTAGGCGCCGTTGATCAGCACCAACACTTTGCCGTCGCGAGGCACCAGCGTGCCGATTGCCGCTTCGACCGCGAAAGTGCCGCTGCCTTGCAAAGGCACGCAGTGGTGGGTGGCGGCGCCGTTGATGATCGCCAGCAGTTGCTCGCACAGGCTGGCGGTCAGTTGATTGAAGCGGTCATCCCATGAACCCCAGTCAACCATCATTGCCTGACGGGTGCGGGCCGACGTGGTCAACGGGCCGGGGGTGAGCAGGATGGGGGCGGCAATACTCATTCTCGTGTCCTCGCATTCGATGGGATGAAGCTACGGGGCTTAAATTGCAATTTGCCGACTTATCAATCAAATTGTTTATTGTTATGCCAGCCATCAGTGAGAGTTATCCATGAACCTGTTCCAGCTCCGCGCCTTCGATGCGGTGGCCCGGGAGGGCAGCTTTACCCGGGCGGCCGCGCGGTTGTTCATCAGTCAGCCGGCAGTCACCGGGCACATCAAGGCTTTGGAAGAGCACTACCAGATCACCTTGTTGCGCCGCACCGCCCGACGGGTGGAGCTGACGGAGGAGGGCACCAAGCTCGCGGCGATCACCCGGGCGATGTTTGGCCTGGCTGAAGAAGCGCAAGTGATGCTGGAGGCCAACCGACAATTACTGACCGGACGCCTCGAAGTGGCGGCGGACGGTCCGCACATGGTCATGCCGATGCTGGCGAGCCTGCGGGCACGTTATCCGGGGATCACCGTGAACCTGCGCTTGGGCAACGCCCAGGAAACCCTGGCGGCGCTGTTGTCCGAGCATGCCGACGTGGCGGTGCTGACCGAAGTCGAGCCGCGCAAGGGCCTGCATTTGCAAGCGCTGAGCGAATCGCGGATTTGCGCGCTGGTGCCGCACACGCATCCTTGGGCGCAGAAGCCCAAAGGCGTGCAGCTCAAGGAACTGGATCAGGTGATCATGGTGTTGCGTGAACCGAGTTCGATTACCCGGCGCACCTTCGATGAGGCGTGCGCCCAGGCCAAGGTCAATCCACGGGTGTTGCTGGAACTGGACAGCCGCGAAGCGGTGACCGAGGCCGTGGCCGCCGAACTGGGGGTAGGGGTGGTGTCATCAGTGGAGGTCAGCCACGATCCACGGGTGACCGCGGTGCCGATCATTGGCGAGGGGCTGGTGAACCGGCACATGATGGGGTGCATGGAGCGAAGGAGGGATTTGCGGTTGATTCAGGCGTTTTTCGGGTTGGCGCCAGTCAGGTAGACCGAGTTGTCTGCAATCGCGGGCAAGCCCACACACAGGGATTTATTCTAGTTCGCCGATATTGTGTGCAACCCGATACCTGTGGGAGCGTGGCTTGCCCGCGATGGCGTCGGACCTGCCTACACCAGACTCTCGCGCACCATCTCCAGAAAAGTCGCCACCACCCGTCGTGAACTCTGCTCGCGCAAGCACACCAGGGTTTCCGTCAGCCTGCGTTTGCAATCCGTAATCGGCAACGCACATACCCGCGAATCCGCACCAAATTCGGCCGCCGACACTACGCCTACGCCAATCCCGACCACCACCGCCTCTCGCGCAGCTTCCCGCCCTTCGACCTGAATCGCCGGACGGATGCGAAACCCGGCGCCGGCCATTTCCTCTTCCAGCGTCTGGCGGGTCACGGAACCGATTTCACGCAGCACCAGTGGTGTGTCGTCGAGGTCAGCCAGGCAGATGGATTCACGATCGGCCCACGGATGATTGCGTGACACGAACGCCACCATCGGGTCGTTGCGCAGCGGCAGGGAGAGCAGGCGTTCATCGCTGACGTCACGGCCCAGCAATGCCAGATCAGCCTGATAGTTGAAGAGCCGGAACAATGACTCATCGGTATTGCCGGTTTCGATCTTCACGCTGATCCCGGGGTAGCGCTCACAGAACCGGGCAATCTGCGGCAGCACATGGACCGGTGCATCCACCGCCAGAATCAGGCTGCCGGTCTGCAAGGCCTGGGAATCCTGCAACAGTTCCTGGGCCTCGGCTTCGATGACGAACAGTTTCTGCGTCACGCCGAGCAGGCGCTCGCCCAGATCAGTCAGGCGCACCGATCGTTTGTTGCGGTGAAACAGCAACACGCCGTAGCGCTCTTCGAGTTTGCGCACCTGGTCGGAAATCGCCGGTTGCGTCAGGAACAGGCGTTCGGCGGCCTTGGTAAAGCTTCCATGCACTGCCACGGCGTGGAAAGCCTTGAGTTGGGCGTGGGACACCGACATGGAAATCTCCAGTAACAAGTTGAGCTTATATTTGAAATACGATAAATCGATTTCACTTATTAATCAGTAATTGTTTTTATCCACCTCAGCCCCGGTGACTGGTCAGTCGAACAGCAGCGGGAGCCATGAGCCTGTGCGTGCAACTACAGGACTCATCTGACCGGTATCCGCCGCAGGGACAGGGCGATATCGCAGTGCTCAACAATAAAAACACAGGCGTTTTCTTCCAAATTCTGCCGGCACACTCACACCCTGAGGTCAGAACCACAATGAACAAGCACATCGGCACCATCAAGCGTTGGCGCGTGCAGATCTTCGCGATCACCTGGCTCGCCTACGCCGCTTTCTACTTCACTCGCAAAGCTTTCTCTGTCGCCAAACTCGGCATTGGCGAAGACCCGACGTTCATGCTCGACAAAATGACCATGGCCAACCTCGATGCCATTTACCTGGCCGCCTACGCCGTGGGCCAGTTCGGTTGGGGCATCCTGGCCGACCGTTTTGGTCCGCGCGTCGTGGTGCTCGGTGGTTTGCTGATTTCCGCCGGTGCGGCGCTGGTAATGGGCAGTTTCGCGACCTTGCCGATTTTCGCCACCTGCATGCTGATACAAGGCCTGGCGCAGTCCACCGGATGGTCGGGACTGTGCAAAAACCTCGGCAGTTTCTTTCCCTCCGAGCAACGCGGGCGGGTATTGGGCCTGTGGAGTTCCTGCTATGCCTTTGGTGGTCTGGTGGCTTCGCCGTTTGCCGGCTGGTGGGCGTACACGCTCATCGGCAGCTGGCATGCGGCGTTCATTTCCAGTGCGGCGGTGGTTGGGCTGGTCGCCGTGCTGTTTTTTATTTTCCAACGCAACAAACCGGAAGACGTCGGCTTGCCGGCGGTGGAGCCGGAACCTGAGCTGACCGCCGAACAAGCTGACGCGCAAAGCAAAATCAGCATGTGGGAGCCTTTGAAGGAGATCCTGCGCAACCGCACCGTGCTGGTGCTGGGTTTGGCGTACTTCATGCTCAAACCGGCGCGCTACGCGATTCTGCTGTGGGGCCCGGTGATCGTTTTCGAACAGATGCCCTCAGTGGGCAAGGTCGGCGCGGCGATCATTCCGACTGCGTTTGAACTGGCCGGATTGCTCGGGCCGATCATGATCGGCCTGGCCTCGGACAAACTGTTCGGCGCCCGTCGCATGCCAGCCTGCGTGATCAGCCTGTTGGCATTGACCGTGTCCCTGGCGTTTTTCATGGGCGCCCTGCATACCGGCAGCGTGCTGCTGGTGGTGATACTGCTGTTCGTCATGGGCCTGACGCTCTACGGGCCAGACTCGATGATCAGCGGCGCGGCCGCCATTGACTTCGGCACTGCCAAGGCGGGTGCCACGGCGGCCGGTTTCGTCAACGGCTGCGGGTCGGTCGGGGCGATCCTCGGTGGATTGCTGCCGGGCTACTTCGACACCGTCACGGTGTTCATTGTCTTTGCCGGCTGCGCGATGTTCTCCGCACTCGTCTTGATCCCGCACTGGAACAGCCGCCCCGGTGGCCTGGGTACCCATTACGCCTACGTGCCCAACCGGGCAATGGCCATCAAACCCCTGCGAACCTGAATCCTGTCCCGCGCAGCCTGCTGCACTGGCGGCAGGCCGGCGTGTGGACGTCTGACTGGAGATGACCCATGAGACCCTTTTGGCTGGACCAGGCCTTGAAGGCTGATACATCCGAACCCTGCCCGCCACTGGAGGGCGACAGCCGCGCCGACGTCTGCATTGTCGGCGGTGGTTACACCGGGTTGTGGACCGCGATCATGCTCAAGGAACAGAACCCCGAGCTGGATGTGGTGCTGATCGAGGCAGATATCTGCGGTGCTGGCGCCAGTGGTCGCAATGGCGGCTGTGCGTTGTCGTGGTCGGCCAAGTACTTCACCCTTGAGCGGCTGTTCGGTGTTGAAGAGGCCGTGCGGCTGGTCAAGGAGTCCGAGCGCAGCATCCATGCCATCGGCGACTTCTGCGAGCACTACGCGGTGGATGCCGATTATCGCCTCGACGGTACGCTCTACACCGCCACCAACCGCGCGCAATGTGGCTCGACTGACGCGGTCATTGCGGCGCTGGAGCGCAATGGCATCAACTCGTTCACCCAGCGACCAGTGGCCGATGTGCAGCGCATGGCCGGTTCCAGCAAACACCTGGAAGGCTGGTTTTCCCCGGCAGCGGCCAGTGTGCAGCCGGGCAAACTGGTGCGCGGGTTACGCCGTGTCGCCCGGCAATTGGGTGTGAGGATTCACGAAAACACCGCGATGACCGGGCTGGAAGAAGGCAAGCCGGCGGGCATACAAACGCCGAACGGTACGATTCGCGCCGATCGGGTGGTGCTGGCGATGAACGCGTGGATGGCTCGCGCCTTCCCGCAGTTCGAGCGCAGCGTGGCGATCGTTTCCAGCGACATGCTGATCACCGAACCTCGGCCGGACCTGCTCAATGAGATCGGCTTGACCAGCGGCGTCACGGTGCTCGATTCGCGGATTTTCGTGCACTACTACCACAACACCCCGGACGGCCGGATCATGCTTGGCAAGGGCGGCAACACCTTCGCCTTTGGCGGGCGCATGCTGCCGGTATTCGATCAACCGTCGCCTTATGCCGGCTTGTTGCAGAGCAGTCTCGCGGATTTCTTCCCGGCGTTTGCCGACGTCAAGGTCGAGGCAACCTGGAACGGCCCGTCGGATCGATCGGTCACCGGGCTGCCGTTCTTCGGGCAGATGAGCGCCAGTGGCAACGTGTTCTACGGTTTTGGCTATTCCGGCAGCGGGGTCGGGCCGTGTCATATGGGCGGGCAGATTCTGGCGTCGATGGTCCTGGGCCTGGACAACGCCTGGACCCGTTCGCCACTGGTGAACGGACCGCTGGGCTTTTTTCCACCGGAGCCGATTCGCTACCTGGGGTCGTTGATGGTGCGCAACGCCATCCGCCGCAAGGAGCGCGCCGAAGACCACGGACGCCGCCCTCGTCACCTGGATGTGCGCCTGGCGAAGTTCGCGGCGGCAGCGGGCAAGGCCGACAAGGGCTGATATCAAAGCTCGAAATCCGAACGATTGACCAGCCAATCGAGCAGCAGGCGGCTGTCACCGACGGGTCTCGGATTGGGCGCAGGGCGCGGCGGTTCGAGTGGGGCCATGACCGCGCAGAGCACCGGTCGGTCCGGATCACTGTCGAGGAAACTGACCAGCACATCGCTGCCGGCCACGGGCAGTCGGCTCAGGTTGCCAGGGTCCTGCGCGCAGGCCAGTGCAACCGGCAGCCAAAGCCCGGCAGATTCGTCTGTATCCGTTTGCAGGGAAGACCAAATGTTGACCCGAATCCGCCCTTGTTCATCCCGGTCTGCCGGCTGCCCGATCGGGCCGCACACCCGGGCCGGCTGATAGCCCGGAATGTTGGGCCGGGGTTGCTTGAGTGCCGGCCGGAACGCGGTCGACCAGGGAATGGCAGTGAACCGGTTGTGGTACTCCAGCGTCACGCCCGGCGTGTTTTCGGCAAAAGGGGAGATCGGTTGCCCTTGATGCCACACCTCGGTGACCAGCCATTGATCATTGAAACTCGTCAGCGGATGTTCCGACACCTGCACAATCCGCGCACTGCGCAATGCACCCAGATGGCTCCGGCCCTCTATTTGTAGCTGTCGACAACGCAGCCGCTCCAGCTGTCGACGACTGAGCTGATCGCGGGCAGGACTGCGCAACGGTGGCATGGTGGGCGGCAGTGAGTGATTGGCGGCGCCATCGGTAACGTTTGCCGTACCTCGATTTCCAGGGACAGGGCGCGGCGGCGAGGGCCGCGACACATGGCGCTGAAACAGTTCAGTGATCATCGGCTCTTTCGTTTCATCGAACGCGTCGCTCTGGAACGTCGTCAACAATGCGTCCTGGGGGAAGCTCAGGCTGTCATCGGCCAGAACCAGCACGTGCCCGTCGCGCTGATGCTCGAAGTGGTAGTGGATACCTTCTTCTTCGCAGAGCCGTTGCAGCAGGTCCAGGTCTGTTTCCTCGTACTGAATGCAAAACGCTCGCACAGGGTACTGGCCGGTGGTCAGTTCGAAGCGATAGCTGTCGGCGGGCAGTTCATTTTCCTCCAGCAACCGGTGCAGGATCATGGGCACGCTCAAGTGCTGGAAAATGCGGCGGCGATGTTGATCCAGCGTTTTCAGGCGGGGGATCAGCTGCAGTTTGTAGGCGACCTGGAAGGTGCCACGGTATTCGAGACCGGTACTGCACAAAACGCCATGAACGCCCTGACCTGGGCCTAGCCCGAGGTAGGCCGGTTGATTCTGCAATCGCTCCAGGCTCAAGGCCGGAGCCAGGCCGATCACCTCGATCTCGAAACGATAGGGCTGGTTGAGCGCTTCATGACCACTGAACCGCACCACCTGAAAGTGCAAATCATCGTCGAGCAGGGACAAGGTGAAGGGACTTTGCGTGTCGTTATGCATCGAACTCGCTGCTGCCATGGAATACGGGTGAAGAGGGTACGAAACCGCAGCGCTTTGTGGTCATCGCAAATCGACTTTTCAGAATCGCCCTACAACCGCCGGTGAAGATGTCGATGCACGTCAGAATTTTTGGTCGATTGCCGACTTTAGGCCGTATAAACTTGCGCAAAGCGTCGGCCAATAGATGTCTCGGCGCCATCGACAAGAGAGTGAGTAATGGGCGCACAGTGGAAGGTTAAACACAAAGAAGCGGCAGCCAATGCCAAAGGCAAGATCTTCGGCAAACTGGTGAAGGAAATCACCATCGCTGCACGCAACGGTGCCGATACCACCACCAACGCACACCTGCGTCTGGTGGTCGAACAGGCCAAGAAAGCCTCAATGCCCAAGGAAACTCTGGATCGCGCCATCAAGAAAGGTGCGGGCCTGTTGGGCGAAACCGTGCAATACCATCGCGTGACCTATGAGGGATTCGCACCGCATCAAGTGCCGTTGATCGTTGAATGCGTCACCGACAACATCAACCGTACTGTGGCGGAAATTCGCGTGGCGTTCCGCAAGGGGCAATTGGGCGCTTCGGGCTCGGTGGCGTGGGACTTCAACCACGTGGGCATGATCGAAGCCTCGCCGGACACCCCGGACGCCGATCCGGAAATGGCCGCCATCGAAGCCGGTGCTCAGGATTTCGAGCCGGGTGAAGACGGTGCAACCCTGTTCCTGACCGAACCTACGGATCTGGACGCGGTACAGAAAGCCCTGCCGGAACAAGGCTTCACCGTGCTGTCGGCCAAACTGGGCTACCAGCCGAAAAACCCGGTCAGCGGCCTGAGCGATGAGCAGATGGCTGAAGTTGAAGCCTTTTTGGAAGGCCTCGATAACCATGACGACGTACAGGATATGTTTGTCGGGTTGGCGGGTTAAGTCTTTGTGTCAATGACGGTTCTGTTGCCTGGCAGGCCGTCATCGCGAGCAGGCTCGCTCCCACAGGGATTTGTGTAGATGACACAAAACCTGTGGGAGCGAGCCTGCTCGCGATTGACCGCGAAGCGGTCAGGTGGCATTCAACGCCTGGATAATTTCATTGAACCCAGGTCGAGTCAGCACTTGCGGCTGACAACATTGCTGCTGCAAGTCTTCCAGCACCTCTCGCTGCTCATAGCTCAACCCTGAGTCGATCCGCTCCAGCAATTCCCCCAGCAACACCCCGAACGCCCGCACTTCGATTCGCTGCAACGCCTGGCTTGCAAGGCTGTCATCCGTGGCGTGAAACGACGCTGCGCCAAAATCGCCTAGCAGGCAGTCACCGTGCTCATTCCACAAGATGTTGTGGCCGTAGAGATCGCCGTGGGTGATGCCATGCCGGTGCAGGTGCTCGGCGACCGATGCGATACCACAAGCGATACGCAGCGCCACCGCGGCGCTGAAACGCAGGTCGCCGGCATACACGTCACGGCTGCAGGACGCCAGGCTTGGCAGCCCGGCGAGGTTGCGGTAACTCGGCGCGATCAGTTGCATGACCAGCCCGGCCGTTTCCTGCGGGTGATCCACAATCCGGCCTTCGACGCGGATCAGGTTCGGGTGCAGACCGGCGGTAATGCACGCATTCATCTCATGCAGCGGTGAACCATCGCTGGTCATCTCACCTTTGTAGAGCTTGACCGCAACCGGCATCGCCGGCTGCTGGGTAGATTGCCAGAGGGCCTGATGGATGACCCCGGAGGCGCCTTCGCCCAGTTGTTGTTCCAGGCGCAACGTCGACCAGTCAATGCGCGGGGTGGCGTCGAGGGCGGCGGCATCGGCTTCGGTTTCCAGCGGGTTACCGGCATAGGCCAGCCACGTCAGGCTCGGCAGGGCCAGCAGCCATTGCGGTAATTCGGTCAACTGATTGGCGGCGATGCGGATCAGCTCCAGCCGATGACAATTGCACAACGACGCCGGCAACGCTTGCAAACGGTTTCCCGCGAGCATGAGCTTTTGCAGGTGCAGACATTCTCCCAACTCAACCGGCAGCGTTTCGACGCAATTGTCGGTGAGAATCAGCCAACGCAGCCGCGGCGGCAACGCAGTGCCGGGGACATGGGCAATGCGGTTGGCCTTGAAGCCGATCATTGTCAATTCGGCGCATTGGCCGAGGCAGGCCGGCAACTCGGTGAAGCGGTTATCGGAACAGAACAGCACGCGCAATCGAGTCAGGCGGTGCAAGTCTTCTGGCAGCGAGCTCAAGGCATTGCCGCTAAGGTTGAGCACCTCGAGCGAGTCCGCCAGCGCGAAAATTTCCTGTGGGAATTCGCTCAGGTCTTCGGCCAGATCCAGGCGTGTGATGCCCGACAGCTGGCCGGCGCGCAATTGTGCAAGGGTGTGCATGAACAGGTTCGCTATTGATCAAGGAGCAGGCACTTGGCCCGGGAATGGGCGACATGATAGCGGGAACGGCATGTTTCCTGTCAGGCCGGCTCCCTGACTTCCATCAGTTGCCCCAAACGACTGCGGGTACGCGCCAGATCAATGGCATCACCGCCCAGGCTGTCACGCAGCGATTGCTGACCCAACAAGACCAGGTGCTTGTCCTGGTCGTAAAGCACGTCGATCAGATTGATAAAGCGCTGTTGCGCGGCAATCGTGCATTCGCTCAGTGGTGGCAGGTCATCGATGACCCAGCTGTCGAAGCGTCGGCACAACTCCAGATAGTCCATCACCGCCGTGGGGCGGTCGCACAGGTCGGCGAAGGTGAAGCCGATACGCCGTCCTTCGCAGAACCGTGCCTGGAACTGCCGGGTGCCGACAGGCAGTGACACGGGCGGCGCGTCGCGTTCAGGCAGGTTCAGCGACAACCGTTGTGCGGCGCTGGCCGGCCAGACGTAATGACCTTGGGTGAAGAGCTGTTGCGCATGGGTGCGGGCCTGGCTGCGATAGTCGTGGGGGCCACCGACTTCCATGACCTGCATGCGAGTGTTGATCAGGTCGATCACCGGTTTGAAGCGTGCGTGATACAGCGGGTTGGGCAGCAGGCCTTCGGGCGGGTAATTGGAGGTGACCAGCAGCAGGATGCCGCGCTGGAACAGGGCCTTGAACAGCCGTGTGATGAGCATGGCATCGCCGATGTCATGCACATGGAACTCATCGAAACACAGCACCCGACAATCGCTCAGCAATTCATCCAGAGAAGTCGTCAATGCGTCGGGCTGCTCGCGATGGGTGAACATGCCCTGGTGCAGGCGAGCAAAAAAATCATGGAAGTGCAGGCGCTGTTTTTTCTCCAGGGGAGCGGCCTGGAAAAAACCGTCGAGCAACCAGCTTTTGCCGCGCCCCACGGCGCCATGCAAGTAAAGGCCGGGAAGGGCGCTCGTCGAGGGCCCCGACAACGCTGAGGCATACAAGGCCATGCAGTCGATCACACGCTGTTGGCTGTGGCTGAGCGTGTAGCCCTGGGAGTGCGCCTTGTGGCGGAAGTAGTCGTGGATGGCTTGACCGCTCGCAGCGCAGCCCGGCACCGATGCCTTGCCAAATAGGCGGCGCAACGCGGACCAGCGCGGTGTGAGTCGCGAACGTTTGGGTGGTCGAACGGCCACGTGATATCACCTTTATTGACTGGCGAGCTCCCCCGAGCTGCTGCGGCGTAGTGTAACCAGAGCCGGTTTTTGCTGCGATACGTTGATCCCTAGAATTGCGCGGTCTGTCTGAGCATCTGCGCTGCCGGTGTGTCCGCCGGGCTGACCATTGCGTAGTTGTAGCCACCTCCAGACCAATACTCGGCCTGCAAGCCGTTATCTCGACGACTGCCTCTTGGCAGCAGGAAGTTTTTCGGCCCCGGTGGCCGGACATAGAAACTGATTTTCTGTCCGCCCTGATTTTCATAAACCACCATCGCCGCCGGCCCTTGCTCGGTACTGAGCAATCGCCCACTGGCCGGCTTGAACCCCGCACCCGAGAGGTCAGGCAGGCGATTGGCCTGGGTGAAATAGCGGTCGAGCCAGCCTTGCATGTCACCGTCATCGCTGACCTTGTAGTCCGCCGGCAGGATGCCTTGCTGGGCAATCAGGCGATACGCCTGCAAGGCGTCGGTCATCGGTAGCGGTGCGGCGGCAAGCGTCATCTCGCGTGCTTGCCAGCCGCTGACGCCGCCCACGCTGATGGCGATGAACAACACCGCCGCGCTGGCCAGGTGACGGCGCGACTGGCGTTTCAGGCGTTGGCGAATCGCAACCGGATCGAGGTCCGGGTTGGCCGGTTGCTGCAAGGCGCCACCGAGGGCTGCGCGCAGTGCCTGGGCGTCTTGCTGCCAGGCACGGACCTGTGCGGCAACGTCCGGGTTGCTGGTGAGAAAAGTTTCTATCAGACGTCGGTCAGCGTCGCTGAGTTGATGGTCGACGTAAGCGTGAAGGTCACGCTCGTCAGGGGGCATGCTGATCATTTGAGTCTCCGCAGAGAAGGGCGGTTGATTTCGCCATCGCTGAGCTGGCGCAGGGCCTGTCGAGCCCGGGACAGGCGGGACATCACGGTGCCGATGGGAACGTCGAGAATCTCGGCGACTTCTTTGTAGCTCAGGCCTTCAACGGACACCCACAGCAGCAACGCGCGTTGCTCGGTGGGCAATTGATCGAAGGTGGTAAGGGTCGACTGGGCGATGACGGTGCGTTCCACCGAAGGCTGCGGGTCGTCACGCCCGGTGAAAAATTCGAGCATGCGCGCATACCTACGGGAACGTCGGTGCGCATCGAGAAATTGGCGATAGAGAATTGAAAACAGCCAGGCGCGCAAATCACCGTCGACACGTTTATCACCCCAACTCGACAGCGCACGCTCCAGGCTGGCCTGGACCAGGTCGTCGGCGCTGCTTGGGTTGCGCGTCAACGACACAGCAAATCGCCGCAATCGGGGAATGATTTCTCGCAGTTGTTCGTCGATATCGTTCATGTGGTTCTGGCTAGTCACTACGCTGTGGACTAGGAAGACGCCCGGTACGGGAGGTTATTCCACGCCTGGAAAAATAAACACCACACGTGGGAATAAACCGGTGTGCGGTTCGTCTGCTTGATTCTTCTCACTTGTGGCCGATGGCCCTGGAGTCTTTCATGGTAGATCGATCATCACCGCCAACGGGGCCGGACCGGCCACCGCTGAGTGCCGCGAGCCTGACACTGCGCCTGACCGGCATTGCCGTCGTCGTCGCTGTGCTGGCCGGGGCGTTTGCCTACGTCAATGGCACCTTCGACCCACAGCGCCTGACGCCGAAAAAGCTGATCAATGTGCTGGAAACCAACAACGGCGTGCACCCCGGTTTCCGTCGCAACCACTCCAAAGGCGTGTGCGTGATCGGGCACTTCGAAAGCAGCGGTGAGGCGCGCAGTTATTCAACCGCCCAGGTGTTCAATGAGGCACGGACCCCGGTGGTAGGGCGTTTTGCCCTGCCGGCGGGTAATCCTTATGCGCCGGACAACGCCGTGCCGATCCGCAGCCTGGCACTGCGCTTCACTCAGGCCAACGGCCAGCAATGGCGCACCGGGATGAACAGCATGCCGGTGTTCCCGGTGGGTACGCCGGAAGCGTTCTACCAGTTTCAACAGGCCCAGTCGCCCGATCCGGCGACCGGCAAACCGGACCCTAAAGCGGTGCCGGCGTTCTTCGGTTCGCACCCGGAATCCGCGCCGTTCCTGGCGTGGGTCAAGACCGCCAAACCGTCGGCAAGCTATGTGACGGAAACCTACAACAGCGTCAACGCGTTTTACCTGGTCAACGCCACCGGGCAGCACCAGGCCGTGCGCTGGAGCATGGTGCCGGTGGCGCAAGACGCGCCGGGTGCGATGGCATCCGAAGGTGGCGACTTTCTGGAAAAGGATCTGGTGCAGCGCATCGCCGCAGGACCCTTGCGCTGGCAACTGAATCTCACCCTGGCCAACCCGGGTGACCCGGTCGACGACGCCAGCAAGGCCTGGCCCACAGGGCGCAAAGTCTTGAACGCCGGGACCCTGGTCCTTGAGAGCACCCAGCCGCAACTCAGTGGCGAATGCCGTGACATCAACTACGACCCGCTGGTATTGCCTGCCGGGATCGAAGGGTCCGACGACCCGTTACTCGCCGCTCGTTCAGCCGGTTACGCCAATTCCTACCTGCGTCGCACCAGCGAAGTCAGTCAATTGCCCGCCGCCAAACAGGAGACCCGGCAATGAGCACTCAACCGAACCACTTCGCCCCGCTGGCGCGTCTGCTGCACTGGCTGATGGCGCTGATGATCATTGCCATGCTGTTTATCGGCGCCGGTATGGTCGCCTCGGTCTCTGAGCGACATGAATGGCTGATCCATCTGCACAAACCCTTGGGCATCGCCATCTTGCTGCTGGTGATCGTGCGGTTGGTGGTGCGCTTCTCCACCACGCAACCACCGCTGCCGGCGGACCTGCCGGGTTGGCAAGTGTTGGCGGCCAAGGCGTCGCATGTCTTGCTGTATGCCTTGATGTTGGTTTTGCCATTGCTTGGCTGGGCGATGATTTCGGCGTCGGGTGAGCCGGTGATGCTCAGTGGTTCGCTGCAGTTGCCATCCATTGTGTCGGCGAACGCGCAGGTGTTTGCATTCCTTCGCAAGGCGCACGGGTATCTGGCGTATTTGCTGTTTTTGACCGTATTGCTGCATCTGGCGGCGGCGTTGTTTCACGGTTGGGTGCGCCGCGATGATGTGCTGGACAGCATGTTGCGGGGCAGGGATCGCGGTTAGAAAACTGCGGAAATCCGTGGCGAGGGAGCAAGCTCCCTCGCCACAGTGTGTGCTCATTTTCCTGCGAAGTTGATCAACGCAGGGAGTCGACCATCTCCGCCACCGTCGTCAACACATCCTTGCCCAACTGCTTCGAACGCTTGCCTGACCACCCCGTCAGCACATTCGGCGCATCGTTGTTGTCCTTGAACGGCATTTCCAGGGTCAGCGACAAGCAGTCGTACTGCTGGCCAACGCTGTTGCAGGCCAAGGTCATGTTGGCTTCGCCCGGTTTGTCGAGGGTGTAGCCGTGGGCGGTCTGGAAGTCCTTGGTCAGGTGCTTCAGATGGCTGCGGAAGTGTTCTTCGAGTTTGGCGATGCGCGGTGTGTAACCGGGATTACCTTCGCAACCGGCGGTAAACACGTAAGGGATTTCTTCATCGCCATGGATGTCGAGAAACAGATCGACGCCGTACTTTTCCATCTGCTGCTGTACGAAAAAGACCTCCGGGCTGATTTCCTGGCTGGCGCTTTGCCAGGCGCGATTGAGGTCCTGGCCCATGGCGTTGGTGCGCAGGTGACCGTGGAAAGCGCCGTCCGGGTTCATGTTCGGCACCAGGTACACGTCGGCGCTGGCCAGCAGTTTGTTCAGGACCGGGTCGTCGCGCTTTTCCAGGCGCTCGATCACGCCTTCCATGAACCATTCGGCCATGTGCTCGCCCGGATGCTGCTGGGCGATGATCCACACCTTGCGCCGGCCTTCAGCGCCGGTGCCTTTGCGTAGCAACTGGATGTCACGCCCTTCGACGCTCTTGCCGGTCGCCAGCAGTTCGGTGCCGGCCTTGGTCAGCGCTTGCTCGATCAGCCAGTCGTGGCGGCCACGGCTGTAGGGTTCGAAGTAGGCAAACCAGGCGTGGGTGGCGGTAGCTTCGAGGCTGAAGCGCAGGCAATCGCCTTCGAAAATGGTCGGCACCCGGAACCAGTTGACGTGGTCGTAGGAAGCGACGGCCTGATAGCCATCCCAGGCTTTGTTATACGAGGATTTGCTGGCGTTGCTCAGGCGGAACCAGTGTTCCTGACCGACATGCAGGCCGCTGGCCTTGAAGTGGAACCACTGGAAATGCGGGCTGCGGGTATCGGGCTTGATGGCCAACAATGCTTGCAATGGATTGCTGATATCCAGGACTTCAATATTGCCACTGTCGAAGTTGGCACTGATATCGAAAGAGGATTTCGCCACGGTCATAATCGTTTCCTGAATATGATTTTTATCGCAGCTACTTTACACGCAAGACAGGGGTGAAACCGAGGGAAATTGCGGGGTGCGAGGGGGGCGTCCTCCATGACGCGGACGCAGCTTAGAGACTGTGCGATTGATTCTCAAGTGCTATTTCTATTTTAATTTTAGCTAATGAAGGCGGGCTTCTCTTGCCAGCTGATGCTCTTTTGATATTATCCGCGCCATCAAATTGGCAGTGCCCAAAAAGACTTCATTAGCCTGAAGCCAAAGCCAGAAAAACTGGCAAAAAAAGACCCGGCAAAAAGCCGGGTCAAAAACCGTGATTAGCCTGATGAGGAGATAGTCCAGGAGACCGACCTAAGGTCCCTGGCCCATCGACTGATCTCGCGACCAGTTGTTGCAATAATAATCATTCTCGTTTGCAAGTCAAACTTTTTTATCTATTCGATTGGAAAATTCTTTTCCGTCCTCCCTTTTTGCATCCCGAATTCAACCTCTTTGATGCCCTTCCAGCGAGCGATCCACCATCGCCTTGGCCATGTCGATCATATGCACCGTCGAAAACGCCAGGTCCCGGTTTGCTCCTTGCAAATGACTGGCTGACTCGAACGCCGTCGCGGCGGCGCATCGCAACAGGTCCGAGGCATGGACCAGTGCCTCCTCACTGCTGACATTGCGGTTTACATCAAAGAATCGCGATTCGTTCATGTCCTCTGAAACAGTCGGTTTCAAGTAATAGTCCAGCGCACGCTGTGCAGCGGCGGAACCCTGCGGCGAGGTGAGGGACGTGTCCATTTGCATGTCGGGCAGGTCGTTGGCGGGTTGGTTCATGGCGATAGCAAGCTCCGTGATTGATTCAGATCCGTGAATCCATCCTAGTACGATTTGTATTTGTGACGATCAATTAAATACTACAATGTGTGTTTTGATGGCCGGAGTCGCCCACGTATCGTGCCGCACATGGATAAATGGATCGAATTGGTCAAGGCCAAGATGAGTGAACTCAAGATCACTCAGGAAATACTCGCCGAACGTCTCGGAATGTCCCAGGGTGGCATAGGTCACTGGCTCAACAAGCGCCGCGAGCCTGGCATCGATGACATGAATCGCGTGTTGCATGCGCTCGGCCTGGGGTTCCTCGAAGTGGCCCTGGTGATCCGCGAGCCGCAGGCGTCTCAGGACGACGAGCTTTCGCTGACGCACAAGTACAACCCGTACTTCCGCTACCCCGTCAGTGACTGGCGCGAACCTGTCGAAGCACGCGATGGCGAGTTGGCGGTGTATGGCAAGGCGCAGTTCGAATTGACCGACTATCACGCCCGGGGCGCGGCATTCTGGTTGAAGGTGGTGGGTGACGCAATGACCGCTCCCAACGGCGTCAGCATCCCGGAAGGCATGCTGATCCTGGTGGATCCGGACGTAGAGGCGGAGCCCGGCAAACTGGTCATTGCCCAATGGCCTGGCAGTGCCGAAGCGACGTTTCGCAAGTTGATCGAGGAGGGCGGGCAGCGTTATCTGGTTCCGCTCAATCCGACCTATCCGAAAGCCCTTTACTCAGAAGAATGCCGAATCATCGGCGTGGTGGTTCAGGCAACCACCAGGTTCTAGTCAGATCGGTCCACGCAAAGCGTAGGACCGATCTTCATTTCAAGCCTCTTCCAGCTCGACCAGCGCACTGCCTTCGCTGACCATCTCGCCTTCCTGGCAATACAGCGCCTTGATCACTCCGGCATGGGGCGCACGAATGCTGTGCTCCATCTTCATCGCTTCCAGTACCACCAATTGCGCCCCGGCTTCCACCGATTGGCCGGCCTCTACCAGCACGCGGACGATGCTGCCGTTCATGGGGGCGGTCAGGCCACCTTGATGGCTGTGGCTGGCTTCGACGGCGCTGATCGGGTCGTAAGTCTCGATGCGGTGCAGTTCACCGTCCCATTGCAAGTACACAGAGTCGCCATGGCGAATGGCGCGATGCTGGCGACGTAAACCGTTGTGCTCGGTCAGCAAGTACTCACCCTTGAGCTGTGCTGTGTGAGAACAATCGTTACCCAAGGTCAGTGCGCGATCCTGGTCCTCACAACTCAGGTGCAAGGTGATTTCACGAGGCAGGCCGGAGCGGAAACCGCTGGCGTTCGACCAAGGCGAACTCGGGTCATCGGCGCGGGTTGCATTCGGCTGGCTTTGGGTAAATGCCTGTGCGGCGGCTTGCCAGAATTCGTCATCTAGTTGCGAAGGGGCCGGCAGCAGTTGTTCCTGATAGCGCGGAATGAACCCGGTATCCAGTTCGGCGGCGGCAAACGCGGGATGGGCAACGATGCGACGCAGGAAGTTGATGTTGGTCTTCAGCCCGCCGATGGCGAACTCATCGAGCATGCTCAGCAGGCGCAAACGGGCCTGCTCACGGTCCTCACCCCAGGCAATCAGCTTGCCCAGCATCGGGTCGTAGAACGGCGAGATCTCGTCACCTTCTTCGACGCCGCTGTCCACCCGGCGACCCGCGCCCGGGGCCGATTCGCGGTACAACGCCAGGCGGCCGGTGGCCGGCAGGAAGTCATTACCCGGATCCTCGGCATACAACCTGACTTCAATCGCATGGCCGATCAACGGAACCTGATCCTGGGTCATCGGCAAGGCCTCGCCACGGGCCACGCGAATCTGCCAGGCCACCAGGTCGAGGCCGGTGATGGCTTCGGTGACCGGGTGCTCGACTTGCAGTCGCGTGTTCATCTCCATGAAGAAGAACTCACCGCGCGCATCCAGCAAGAACTCCACCGTACCGGCGCCGACGTAACCAATGGCCTGCGCCGAGCGCACAGCGGCTTCGCCCATGGCGCGACGCAGTTCGGGGCTCAGCCCCGGCGCGGGCGCTTCTTCGACGACTTTCTGGTGCCGGCGCTGAATCGAGCAGTCACGTTCGTTGAGGTACAGGCAGTTGCCGTGCTGATCGGCGAATACCTGGATTTCCACGTGACGCGGTTTGAGCAGGTATTTCTCCACCAGCATCCGCGAATCGCCGAATGACGATTGCGCTTCACGCTGGGCCGAGGCCAGGGCTTCGGCCAGTTGGCTGACGTCTTCGACCACTTTCATGCCTTTGCCGCCACCACCGGCCGTGGCCTTGAGCAACACTGGGTAGCCAATGCGTTCGCAGGCATCGCGGAAGGTGTCGAGGTCCTGGGCTTCACCGTGATAGCCCGGCACCAATGGCACGCCAGCGGTTTCCATCAGGGCTTTGGCGGCGGACTTGCTGCCCATGGCGTCGATGGCCGAGGCGGGCGGGCCGAGAAAAATCAGGCCGGCGTTTTCGATGGCGCGGGCGAACCCGGCGTTTTCCGACAAAAAGCCATAGCCGGGGTGAATCGCCTGGGCACCGCTGGCCTTGGCCGCCGCGATCAGTTTGTCGATTTGCAGGTAGCTGTCGGCGGCTTTGCTGCCACCGAGGTCGACGCGAACATCGGCTTCCCGGCTATGGCGAGCATCACGGTCGGTGGCGCTGTGCACCGCGACGGTGGTCAGGCCCAGAGCCTTGGCGGTGCGCATCACCCGGCAAGCGATTTCGCCACGGTTGGCCACCAGTAGCGTGGTGATAACAGGTGCGCTCATCAGCGGGGCTCCTTGGTGGTTTCGGCTTGCCAGTTCGGCGGACGTTTTTGCAGGAAGGCGCGCAGGCCTTCCTGGCCTTCGGCGCTGACGCGAATGCGGGCGATGGCGTTTTCGGTGTAGCGGCGCAATGCCGGGGTCAGTGAACCGTCGCCGACTTCGCGCAGCAGCTCCTTGCTGGCGCGCATCGCGGCCGGACTGTTGAGCAACAGATTGACGATCCATTGCTCGACTTTCTGTTCCAGCTCGGCACTTGCATAACTCTCCGACAACAAACCGATTTCCTGCGCCCGTTGCCCACCGAAGCGCTCGGCGGTCAAGGCATAACGACGGGTCGCGCGCTCGCCAATCGCTTGCACCACGAACGGGCTGATCACCGCAGGTGCCAGGCCGATGCGTACTTCCGACAGGCAGAACTGCGCGTCATCGGCGCCGATGGCCATGTCGCAGCAACTGATCAGGCCCAGGGCGCCACCAAAGGCTGCGCCTTGCACCACGGCCAGGGTCGGAATTTTCAGTTTGGCCAGGTTGTACATCAACTCCGCCAGTTCCCGGGCGTCATCGAGGTTGGTGGCGTAATCGAGTTCGGCCGATTGCTGCATCCAGGCCAGGTCGGCGCCGGCGCTGAAGTGCTTGCCGCGACCGCGCACGATCAGGAATCGCAGGCTGGAATTGCTCGCCACTTTATCGAGGGCGAGGATCAACTCGCGGATCATTTCGGCATTGAAGGCGTTGTTCTTTTCTTCACGGCTGAGCCATAGGGTCGCGAAACCACGGGGGTCGGTCAGCAGTTCGAGGGTGTTGAAGTCGCTCATGTTCTTCTCCCGATCACATCCGGAACACGCCGAAGCGGCTCGGTTCGATTGGCGCGTTCAACGACGCGGACAAGGCCAGGGCCAGTACGTCGCGGGTTTGGGCCGGGTCGATGACACCGTCGTCCCACAAGCGCGCGCTGGAATAATAGGGGTGACCCTGTTCTTCGTACTGGTCGAGTATCGGCTGCTTGATCTCGGCTTCCTGCTCGGCGCTGAAACCCTGGCCGCTGCGTTCAGCCTGCTCACGCTTGACCTGCACTAGCACGCCGGCCGCCTGTTCGGCGCCCATTACGCCGATGCGCGCGTTCGGCCACATCCACAGGAAGCGCGGGTCATAGGCGCGGCCGCACATGCCGTAGTTACCGGCGCCAAAACTGCCGCCGATGATCACGGTGAATTTCGGTACCTTGGCGCAAGCCACGGCAGTCACCAGTTTCGCGCCGTGCTTGGCGATGCCGCCGGCCTCGTATTTCTGACCGACCATGAAACCGGTGATGTTCTGCAGGAACAGCAGCGGGATGCCACGCTGGCACGCCAGTTCGATGAAGTGCGCGCCTTTCTGAGCGGCTTCGGCGAACAGGATGCCGTTGTTGGCGAGGATTGCGATCGGGTAACCGTGCAGGTAGGCAAAGCCGCAAACCAATGTAGTCCCAAACAGTGCCTTGAATTCATCGAACACCGAACCGTCCACCAGCCGTGCAATCACTTCGCGCACATCGAATGGCTGCTTCGCGTCGGCCGGGACCACGCCGTACAACTCGTCGCTGCCGTACAGCGGCGCGATCGGTGCGCGCTGTTGCACCTCACCGAGTTTGCGCCAGTTGAGGTTGGCGATGCTGCGGCGGGCGAGGGCAAGCGCGTGTTCGTCGCTCTCGGCGTAATGGTCCGCTACCCCGGAAATCTTGCAGTGCACATCGGCCCCGCCAAGGTCTTCAGCGCTGACCACTTCACCGGTTGCAGCTTTCACCAGCGGTGGACCGGCGAGGAAAATCGTCGCCTGTTGGCGGACCATGATCGCTTCGTCGGCCATTGCCGGCACATAAGCGCCACCGGCGGTGCAAGAACCCATGACCACGGCAATCTGCGGAATGCCCATGGCGCTCATGTTGGCCTGATTGAAGAAGATCCGGCCGAAGTGTTCGCGGTCCGGAAACACTTCATCCTGACGCGGCAGGTTGGCGCCGCCCGAATCCACCAGGTAGATGCACGGCAGGCGATTCTGCTGCGCGATGGTCTGGGCGCGCAGGTGCTTCTTCACTGTCAGCGGGTAATACGAGCCACCTTTCACGGTGGCATCGTTGGCGACAATCATGCATTCGATGCCTTCCACGCGACCGATCCCGGCAATCACGCCAGCCGCGGGAACGTCTTCTCCATAAACCTCGTAGGCCGCCAGTTGGCTGATCTCCAGAAACGGCGAACCCGGATCGAGCAGGCGATTGATGCGCTCGCGAGGCAGCAGTTTGCCCCGCGAGGTGTGGCGTTCCTGAGCCTTGGGGCCGCCACCTTGCGCCACTTGAGCGAGCAAAGTGTGCAGGGCGTCGACCTGCTTGAGCATCGCCGCGCTGTTGGCCGCGAACTCCGCTGAACGGGGGGTGAGCTGGGTATGCAAGGTTGCCATGGACAGCTCCGTTTAGCGGGTTTCGTTGAACAGTTCGCGACCGATCAGCATGCGACGAATCTCACTGGTGCCCGCGCCGATTTCGTACAACTTGGCGTCACGCAGCAGTCGGCCGGCCGGGAATTCGTTGATGTAGCCGTTGCCGCCGAGAATCTGGATCGCGTCGAGGGCCATTTGCGTGGCGCGTTCGGCGCTGTAGAGGATCACGCCGGCAGCGTCCTTGCGTGTGGTTTCGCCACGTTCGCAGGCCTGGGCCACGGCGTACAGATAAGCGCGGCTGGCGTTGAGTTGGGTGTACATGTCGGCGACTTTGCCCTGGATCAGCTGGAATTCGCCGATGCTTTGGCCGAACTGCTTGCGGTCGTGGATGTACGGCACGATCAGGTCCATACAGGCTTGCATGATCCCGGTAGGGCCGCCGGACAGCACGACGCGTTCGTAGTCGAGGCCGCTCATCAGCACTTTCACACCACCGTTGAGCACGCCGAGGATGTTTTCTTCCGGCACTTCGACGTCATCAAAGAACAGTTCGCAGGTGTTCGAACCGCGCATGCCGAGCTTGTCGAACTTGTTGCTGCGGCTGAAGCCTTTCCAGTCGCGCTCGACGATGAAAGCGGTGATGCCGTGGGGGCCTTTCTCCAGGTCGGTTTTGGCGTAAATCACGTAAGTGTTGGCATCCGGACCGTTGGTGATCCAGGTTTTGCTGCCGTTGAGCAAGTACTTGTCGCCACGTTTGTCGGCACGCAGTTTCATCGAAACCACGTCGGAACCGGCATTCGGCTCGCTCATGGCCAGGGCGCCGATGTGTTCGCCGCTGATCAGTTTTGGCAGGTATTTGGATTTCTGTTCGTGAGTGCCGTTGCGGTTGATCTGGTTGACGCAGAGGTTGGAATGCGCGCCGTAGGACAGCGCTACCGAAGCCGAACCACGGCTGATTTCTTCCATCGCGACAACGTGAGCCAGATAACCCAGGCCGGCACCGCCGTACTCTTCCGGCACGGTAATGCCCAGCAGGCCCATGTCGCCGAATTTGCGCCACAGGTCAGCGGGGAACAGGTTGTCGATGTCGATCTGAGCGGCGCGCGGGGCGATCTCTTTAGCGACGAAGGACCGAACCTGATCGCGCAGCATGTCGATGGTTTCACCGAGGGCAAAGTTCAGGGATGGGTAGCTCATGGGTCACCTTTTTGGCTTTTTTGTAGGGGGGGGGGGGAGGGCAGTGCTACAGCTCTCACCTTTACGTTAACGTAAGCCTGTGACGAATGGCTGTCAATCGCCCTTTACGTTAACGTCAACTTGGGTGATTCTGTAGGAGTCGAGCTTGCTCGAGATGGGCGTCAACGATGATGCGTTTTGTCTGGTTGAGCGCTTTGTTCTGATGTCCATCGCGAGCAAGCTCGCTCCTACAGAAACAGGTACAGATCGCCGCTGGTAGCCCATCAATAAAGACAATAGGGGTCGTCATGGATCAACCCAGTGCAAGTTCGCAGCGCAGTTACACCCGCGGTTCTCAGGACAAAGCCTTGCTGGCGATGACCATCGGCCAGGCCTTCGACAACACGGTTGCGAAGTACGCGAGCGCAGAGGCGTTGGTCGTACGCCATCAACAGCTGCGCTACACCTGGCGACAACTGGCGGACGCGGCGGACCTGCATGCCAGAGCATTGCTGACGCTGGGCCTGCAAGCCGGGGATCGTCTCGGTATCTGGGCGCCGAATTGCGCGCAATGGTGCATAACGCAGATCGCCACCGCGAAAATCGGCGTGATCCTGGTCAACATCAATCCCGCCTACCGCAGTTCCGAACTCGAGTACGTGTTGAAGCAGTCCGGCTGCCAATGGCTGGTGTGCGCCGGGGCCTTCAAGACGTCCAACTATCACGCGATGTTGCAAGGCCTGGTGCCGGAGCTGGCAGAACAATCCATTGGCCAATTGCAGTGCGAGCGCTTGCCTGATCTGCGCGGCGTCATCAGCCTGGATGTGCAACCGCCGAATGGTTTCCTGCCGTGGTCGCAACTGGCCGATCTGGCGGGCAGCGTTTCGGTCGAGCAGTTGCGCCAGCGCGAGGACAGTCTGCACTTCGACCAACCCGTAAACATTCAGTACACCTCCGGTACCACCGGTTTTCCCAAGGGCGCGACCCTCAGTCACTACAATATTCTCAACAACGGTTACATGGTCGGCGAAAGTCTCGGGCTGACGGCCGATGATCGCCTGGTGATTCCAGTGCCGCTGTATCACTGTTTTGGCATGGTCATGGGCAACCTTGGCTGCATGACCCACGGCAGCACCATGATTTACCCGAACGATGCATTTGACCCGTTGCTGACGCTGAGCACGGTCGCTGAAGAAAAGGCTACAGCGCTCTACGGCGTGCCAACCATGTTCATCGCCATGCTGGATCAGCCGCAGCGTGCCGAGTTCGACCTGTCGACGTTGCGCACCGGGATCATGGCGGGCGCAACCTGTCCTATCGAGGTGATGCGCCGGGTCATCAGCGAAATGCACATGAGCGAAGTGCAGATTGCCTACGGCATGACGGAAACCAGTCCGGTGTCTTTGCAGACCGGTCCTTCAGACGACCTGGAACTGCGCGTGACCACCGTCGGCCGCACTCAACCGCAACTTGAAAGCAAGATCATCGATGAGTCGGGCAACCTTGTGCCCCGCGGAACCATCGGCGAGCTGTGCACGCGTGGTTACAGTGTGATGCTCGGTTACTGGAACAACCCCGAAGGTACGGCAGAAGCCATTGATCAGGCCGGCTGGATGCACACCGGTGATCTGGCGAGCATGAATGAGGAGGGTTACGTGTGCATCGCCGGACGTAACAAGGACATGATCATCCGTGGCGGTGAGAATGTTTACCCACGGGAGCTGGAAGAATTCTTCTTCACTCACCCGGCCGTTGCTGACGTGCAGGTGATTGGCATTCCTTGCTCGCGTTATGGCGAAGAGATCGTTGCCTGGATCAAGTTCCATCCGGGCCACAGCGCCACCGAGCAAGAGCTGCAAACCTGGTGCAAGGAGCGCATCGCGCACTACAAGACGCCGCGCTACTTCAAGTTTGTGGAAGAGTTTCCGATGACGGTAACCGGCAAGATCCAGAAATTCCGGATGCGTGAAATCAGCGTCGCGGAGCTCAAAGCGATCCCGTAGGAGCCGGCTTGCTGGCGATGCGCGCGCCGCGGTCCATCAGACAGACTGCGTCATCGTTCATCGCCAGCAAGCCAGCTCCTACGGGATCGAGAATTCCAAATCGCAGACAGCACAAAGGGGAGCCGAAGCTCCCCTTTAATTTGTCGTTGCGCGTGCTCTTTTTTTATTATTGAGGGTCGGTCTGTTTTTGTTTTTGGCAACCGTTGCCCTTTACCGCTGTTTTTTTGCGACCCCCATTCGGGATCAAGAGCAAACGTATTTTTTTGAGCGCTGATCTACTTTTTCGCTGAGCGATCCAACCAGTACGGGAGCTACCTGAGGGTAGTTTTATTGTTCTCTGTCCGGTTGCGGGTAACTCCGAAAAGCACCCTGAAAAGCACATCTTCTCCAAAAAAATCTGTTAGCTGCGTCTCTGCCGTGTTGTTTTTGTTATGTCAGAGTCGTTACGTTTTGTTTTTATTAGGGTTGCTGCAATTTTTTTTATTCTTGTTGTGCGATAGATATAGCAGGAGCCGTGCCAACTTTTTAAAACCCTTTAAAATCAATGCTTTGGGTTTTATCGGGATTTTGCCTCTCAGGTAATCCCCTATATTTTGTTTCCGTGTTACTCGCTTTTGCCCACGTTTCGGACCACAGCGGTAACACCCGGACATATTCCCCCCACTTATTGCGCGCTACGTACCTTGGCCACCCGAGAACCGGTAGGCCGCCCCAGCACGTTGCAGATCTGCTGACCGGCACGGATCAGGGCATCCAGGTCGATTCCGGTCTGAATACCCAGGCCGTTGAGCAGGTAAACCACGTCCTCGGTGGCAACGTTACCGCTGGCGCCCTTGGCGTAAGGGCAGCCGCCGAGCCCCGCGATGGAGCTGTCGAACACCGCGATGCCTTCCAGCAGGCTTGCATAGATGTTGGCGACCGCCTGGCCATAGGTATCGTGGAAATGCCCCGCCAGTTTGTCCCGGGGCACATCGGCCGATACCACGTCGAACATCCGGCGGGTCGCGCCAGCCGTGCCGGTACCGATGGTGTCGCCCAGGGACACTTCATAGCAGCCCATGGCGTAGAGCTCGCGAGCGACGACGGCGACCTGTTCCGGGGCGACGTTACCTTCATAAGGGCAGCCCAGCACGCACGACACGTAACCGCGCACACTCACGCCGTGCTGTCTGGCGGCGTCCATGATCGGTACGAAACGCTCCAGGCTTTCGCTGATCGAGCAATTGATGTTGCGCTGCGAAAACGCCTCGGATGCCGCCGCGAATACGGCCACTTCCTTGACCCCGGCTGCGAGGGCATCTTCAAAACCGCGCAAATTGGGGGCGAGTGCGCCGTAGACCACACCGGGCTTGCGCTGAATCTGCGCGAAAACCTCGGCGGACCCTGCCATCTGCGGCACCCACTTGGGCGACACGAAGCTACCGACTTCTATATAGCCGAGCCCGGCGGCGGTCAGTGCGTCGACCAGTTGCACCTTGTCGGTAACACTGATGGGTTGGGCTTCATTTTGCAGACCGTCGCGGGGGCCGACTTCGACAATGCGAACGTGGGAGGGAAGGGACATGGGGATCGACCTGTGCTGATTGTTCGAAGAGCCCTGTAGGAGCGAGCCTGCTCGCGATGGGCTCCCAGCCACCGCGGTTATTCAGCAAGCACGCGTTATCGTTAACGACCATCGCGAGCAGGCTCGCTCCTACAGGGGCCGGGTTTTACTGAATGACTTCCTGGCTTTTGAGCGTCTGCTCCAGCGCCTGCACGCAGCGCTCTTCCGCCGTATCGAGTTCCAGTTTCATCTGCTCGATATCGAGCATTTGCTGTTCAAGCTGCTCCCGGCGCTCGCTGATTTTCGCCAGCATGCTGTGCAGTTGCTTGGTGTTACCGCTGGACGGGTCGTAGAGTTCGATCAACTCACGGCATTCGGCCAGGGAGAAGCCAATGCGCTTGCCCCGCAGGATCAGCTTCAGGCTGACCTTGTCACGGGGCGAATAGATGCGTTCCTGACCACGGCGTTCGGGGCTGAGCAGGCCTTGCTCTTCATAAAAGCGAATGGCGCGGGTGGTGATGTCGAGCTCGCGGGCGAGGTCGGAAATGCTGTAGGTCTGGCTGCTCATGGAAGCGCTCACGAAAGGTCATGGCGCTAAGCTAATGGCAGGTTGACGTTTACGTCAAGGGGCGAAAAGGATCGCAGCCTGCGGCAGCTCCTACAGGAAAATGCATATCCGTGTAGGAGCTGCCGCAGGCTGCGATCTTTTGAATGGCTTTACACCATTTTAGCGTCGAACTTCTTCTCATGCGCCGTCACCTGCTGGCACAACTCGATCATTTGTTCGCGCATCCAGCGGTTGGCCGGATCCTGGTCGGTGCTTTCATGCCAGTACAGGTGCGTCTCCACCGGCGGCACGTCGTTGACCGGCAGATTGAAGGCGTGCAGCTCATTGCGACGGGCAAAGCGCTCCGGCACGGTCATGACCATGTCCGTCTGCTGCATCACTTGTGATGCCATCAAATAATGCTGAGAGCGCAGGGCGATCTTGCGCTGGATACCCATCTTGCCCAGCGCGAGGTCAACATAACCAAGGCCGCTGCGACGGCTGGAAATATGGATATGGGTCAGCCCCAGGTAATCATCGAGGGTGAGCTTTTCCTTGCCCGCCAGCGGATGCCCCTTGCGCATGGCACACACGTAGCGGTCTTCCATCAATTTGACGTGGCGAACCTGCGGGTCGGTGTTGAGCGGCGCATCCACGGCGAAATCGAGGCGACCGGCTGCCAGCTCCTTGGTGGTTTCGCGGCGCTTGGACAGGAAACTTTCAATGATCACCGTCGGCGCGAGACGACGCAGGCGCTGGAACAGCGGCGGTAGGATCACTGCTTCCGTGAGGTCGGTCATGCTGATGCGGTAGGTCTTGTTCGCCTGTTGCGGGTTGAAAATGCGGCTTTCCTGTACGGAGATGCGCAGCAGCGAGAGGGCGTTGCGCACCGGGCCGATGATGTTCTGCGCCATCGGTGTGGGCACCATGCCCTGGGCGGTACGCACGAACAAAGGGTCGTTGAAGGTCTCGCGCAGGCGGGCCAGAGCGTTCGAGACGGCTGGCTGGGTGATGCCCACGATTTGCCCCGCACGGGTCAGGTTCGCTTCGGTATAGATCGCGTCGAAGACGATGAAAAGGTTCAGGTCGACCTTGCTCAGATTCATTGCGCGGCACTCTTATTGTGTGGACGGGCTGGCCTTGAAGATCAGCCGATCATATATCGGTGATGAATGTTTATACACGCCGAGAATAGGCTAGGTAAATTATCAACGCTGTTCTAGCATCGATACATGACCTAAACAACCTCCCCCAAGAAGGTATCTCGCTCATGGATTTCGCTTATTCGCCCAAGGTTCAGGAACTGCGTGAGCGCGTGACTGCGTTCATGGACACCTACGTTTACCCCGCCGAAGCGGTGTTCGAACGTCAGGTCGCCGAAGGCGATCGCTGGCAGCCGACCGCGATCATGGAAGAACTGAAACTCAAGGCCAAGGCTGAAGGCCTGTGGAATTTGTTTCTGCCTGAGTCCGAGCTGGGCGCCGGGCTGACCAACCTTGAATATGCGCCGTTGGCGGAAATCATGGGCCGCTCACTGCTGGGGCCTGAGCCGTTCAACTGCTCGGCGCCGGACACCGGCAACATGGAAGTGTTGGTGCGTTACGCCAACGAAGAGCAAAAGCAGCGTTGGCTCGAACCCCTGCTGCGTGGCGAGATCCGCTCGGCCTTCGCCATGACCGAGCCGGACGTCGCGTCCTCCGACGCCACTAACATGGCCGCCCGTGCTGTGCGTGACGGTGACGAGTGGGTCATCAACGGTAAGAAATGGTGGACTTCCGGCGCTTGCGACCCGCGCTGCAAGATCCTGATCTTCATGGGCCTGAGCAATCCCGACGCACCGCGTCACGCCCAGCACTCGATGATTCTGGTGCCGGTGGATGCGCCTGGTGTGAAGATCGTGCGCCCGCTGCCCGTGTTCGGTTACGACGATGCACCTCACGGTCACGCCGAAGTGCACTTTGAAAATGTCCGGGTGCCGTACGAAAACGTCCTGTTGGGCGAAGGACGCGGCTTCGAAATCGCTCAAGGTCGCCTTGGCCCAGGGCGGATTCACCACTGCATGCGTTCGATCGGCATGGCCGAGCGCGCGTTGGAGCTGATGTGCAAACGCTCGGTGAATCGCACCGCGTTCGGCAAACCGCTGGCTCGCCTGGGCGGCAACATCGACAAGATCGCCGACTCGCGGATGGAAATCGACATGGCGCGCCTGTTGACATTAAAAGCGGCGTACATGATGGACACCGTTGGCAACAAAGTGGCCAAGAGCGAAATCGCACAGATCAAGGTGGTGGCGCCGAACGTGGCCTTGCGGGTGATCGACCGGGCGATCCAGATTCATGGCGGGGCAGGGGTTTCCAACGATTTCCCACTGGCCTACATGTATGCGATGCAACGCACCCTGCGCCTGGCCGATGGCCCGGACGAAGTGCACCGCGCGGCGATCGGTAAATTCGAGATCGGCAAATATGTGCCGAAAGAGATGATGCGCAGCGGGCACTGATCATTCAGATTCATTGTAGTCAATGAGCTTTTGTGGCGAGGGGGCTTGCCCCCGTTCGGCTGCGAAGCAGTCGTGAACCATCCACCGAGTAGTTTCAGATTAAACACGGTGGATGGTTTCAGGCCCGCTTCGCGTTCCAACGGGGGCAAGCCCCCTCGCCACATTTGTTCGCATTGCAATTCAATACACCCAAACCTCAACCCGTCGATTCTTGATCCGCCCCTCATCCTTGCTGTTGGCAGCCACCGGCATTTCGGCGCCGAATCCGCGAATCTCGCGGAACACTACGCCGTCCTTCACCAACTCCCGCCGCACCGCCATGGCCCGCAGTTTCGACAGCAGATCGGCGCGAGCCGGGTCACTCTTGGCATCACCAAACCCCACCAGTGTCACTTGCCCAGCCGTTTTATCGTGCTGCTTTATATAGTCGAGCACCCGTGTCAGGTCCTGCCGCGCCTTGTTGTCCAGGCTGGCACTGCCTTCTTCGAAGCGAAAGTTCACCGACAGGCGCTGGGCATGACGGCTGAGGGACTGGTAGCCCTCGGGCATCAGCGCATTCGGCGTGACGGTCATGGCCTGGACGGTCTGGGCGATAAATCCGTTGGCGGCGACAATCGCTTGCCCTTTGCTGCTCTGGGTGTAGTCCACCAACGCTTGGGCCCAGGGATTTTTCCCGGTCGGCGGCAGGTAAAAGAACAAACGACGGGACAGCGGATAGTCTTCCGTGGCGATCAGGCTATTGAGCGGCAGCATGGCTTGGGATTGGCCGTCGATGATGGCGACGGCTTTGGCCTGGCGCACATAGGGCAGGCCGATAAAGCCGATGCCTTGCGGGTCTGCGCTGACAGCGTCTGACAGTTGTTCGCTGGATTCGAAGCGTTTGGCGGTGCTGCTCAGCGTTTTCCCGCGGCCATCAAGGACCAGATCCTTGAACGTGTCGTACGTACCGGATTGATCATCCCGCGCATACAGATGAATCGTCCCACCGTGTCCGCCGACTTCTTCCCAGGTTTTGGCGTCGCCACTGAAAATACGCGCCAATTGTGTGGTGTCGAGTTGATGCAGCGGATTGTCCGGATGAAGGATGATCGCCAGGCCGTCGATGGCGATGACCTGTTCGGCCGTGGGAGTTTTCAGATCGCCCAGGGGTTCGAGGCTGGCCAGTTCGCTGTCCTTGATCGAACGCGACGAGGCGGCGAGATCGGCGGTGCCGGTTTTCAGTGCGGTAAAACCGGTGCTGGAGCCGTGGGCCGCCAACTCCACGATGACTGGTCGGCCTTGCCCGGTTTCACCCACGATACGTAGTTCGTTGGCCGTGTCTGCGGGCTCGCGATGAACATTGCGCAGACCTTGTTCACGCAGCAACCCTTCGACCAGCGCCGGACCCAACGCTGCGCCAATGGTATTGGAGCCCTGAATGCGCAGCACCGGGCCGTGCTCGGGCGTCGGCAAATTGTCGGCCGAGACCAACGGCGGCAAGCCAAGGCTGAGTGTCAACAGGAACAGCACGCGCAGCATCATGCCGGCACCTTATATAGCAAAGGAGGTGTCGGGAGATTAAGTCAGTGAGGTTGCTGAAAGATGACAGTCAAAAGATCGCAGCCTGCAGGATTTTGCAGGCGGCGATCTTTTGCTTTTTAGCTCAATTCGAGCCAGATCGGCGCATGATCCGAAGGTTTTTCCATACCGCGCAGTTCGTAGTCGACGCCGGCCGCTTTGACCCGTGGCAACAGACCGTGGGACGCGAGGATCACGTCGATACGCAGCCCGCGCTTGGGCACGTCCTCAAAACCACGGCTGCGGTAGTCGAACCAGCTGAAGACATCCGCCACTTCCGGGTTCAGGTGCCGGAAGCTGTCAGTCAGGCCCCAATTCTTCAGGCGTGCCATCCACTCGCGCTCTTCCGGCAGGAAGCTGCATTTGCCGGTTTTCAGCCAGCGCTTCATGTTGTCCGGGCCGATGCCGATGTCGCAGTCTTCCGGGGAGATGTTCACGTCGCCCATCACCACCAGCGGTTGATCGTTCTTGAACTGGCTTTCCAGCAAGTGCTGCAAGTCGTTGTAGAAACGCTGCTTGGCCGGGAATTTGGTCGGATGGTCGCGGCTTTCTCCCTGTGGGAAATAGCCGTTCATGATGGTCACCGGCACGCCATTGGCGTCGGCGAAAGTGCCCCAGATGAAACGCCGTTGGGCGTCTTCTTCATCGGTGGCGAAACCTTTGTGCAGGGCCAGCGGCTCCTGGCGCGAGAGCAGGGCGACACCGTAGTGGCCCTTTTGCCCGTGGAAATACACGTGATAGCCCAATGCCTGAACCTCGGCCAGCGGGAACTGTTCGTCGTGGACCTTGGTTTCCTGCAGCCCGATCACGTCGGGCTGATGTTTTTCGATCAGCGCCGCCAGCTGATGGGGACGGGCGCGCAGCCCGTTGATGTTGAAGGAGACGATCTTCATGGTCGGCAGTCCTGGCAAAAGGGCGATGCTAGCTGACATGTAGGAATCGGGCCAGAGTTGGGGTGAGGGGATTCGCCTTTGTCTGTCAGCAATGTATTGGCAGCGAACCTGCTCGCGAAGGCCATTTCATTGCCTACACTCAATTCCGATCCGCCAGGAACTGTGTCCGCCCAAATGAGCTCGTAACAACAAGAGCGCAGCCGTTCGAGCTGTGCCGGGGAGAACGACCGTCATGCCCGAAGCCTCGACCGCCATCGCTGATATTCACATGCTCGACAGCGGCTATGCCCGCGAAGCGCGCTCTTTGTTGTATCAGGCTTACCGGCATGAACCGACATTCGCCTACCTGTTCGAAGCCGAACGTCCCGGTTATGAACAGCGGGTCCGCGCCACCGTGCGCGAACTGGTCACGCAGCATTTTCTTCAGGATCTGCCGGCCATCGGCCTGTTGGTCAACGATCGCTTGATCGGCATCGCCCTGATCGCCCCGCCACAACGACGCCTGGGTATCACTGAAAGCTGGGCCTGGCGTCTGCGCATGGTGCTCAGTACCGGTTTTCGCTGCACTCGGCGCTACCTTGAGTATCACGATGCTGTGGCGGCGTGCGTGCCGAACGACTCGGTGCATGTCCTGCCATTGCTGGGCGTGCATCCGCAGTTTCAGGGCAAACATTTCGGCGAACAACTGTTGCAAGCCGTGCATAACTGGTGCGCGGTGGATGAGAGCTCTCAGGGTGTGATCCTCGATACCGGCAACCCTCGCTATCTGGATTTTTACAAGCGCCAGGGTTATGAAGAAATTGGCGAGGTCGCGATAGGGCCTATCCGCGAGCACGTATTTTTTCATCCCAATCCGCAGGTGTTACAGGCAGCAACCGGCTAGACAGCGAACTTTTTGCGCGCTGAAGGCTCTATCGCGCTCTCAAGCTCGTGATAGCATTCGCGCCTATGAAGTTTCCAGGAAAAATTACCAGTGGCGTGCTAATGCTGATTTCCAGCTGCACGGCGCTGGCGCAAAGTGAGTTGGATGTGCGGATCAAACCGTCCAACGATGAACTGAAGGCCAATATAGAGGGCTATATCGGCAGTCTCGGTGATCGTGACGAAGAAGCCTTGCAGCGCTTCAGTCGTGGCGCCGAGGAACAGGCGCGCAAGGCCGCCCAGGCCTTGGGCTATTACCAGCCGCAGATTGACAGTGACGTGAAGGACGGCGACAAGCCGCGCCTGATACTGACCATCGACCCGGGTGAACCGGTGCACTTGCGCAACGTCACGGTGCGCATCGACGGTCCTGCTGCCGCCCTCAAGTCCTTTCGTGTTCCCAATAGTGATGCCCTCAAAACTGGCGCGGTGCTCAATCACGGGCATTACGAAGACGCCAAACGGTTGATCCAGAACCAGGCGTCGCGTTACGGCTTCTTCAGCGGTCATTTCACGCGCTCAAAATTGTCGGTGGACCCGCGTGCCGGTGTCGCCGATATCGAACTGATCTACGACAGCGGCCCGCGCTATGCCTTTGGCAACGTCGGATTCAAGGGCGACTCGCCGTTCGACGAAGGCTTGCTGCAACGCATGGTGCCGTTCAAGGCCGGTGAACCGTACGACTCGGAATTGATCGCCGAACTCAATCAGAACCTGCAATCGAGCGGCTACTTCGAAAGTGTGCGCGTGGACGCAGCGCCTGCGGCGTCCAAAGACAATGTCATCCCGGTGGACGTCGAACTGGATACCCGCAAGCCCCGGACCATGGGCCTCGGCCTCGGTTACTCCACCGACGTCGGGCCGCGGGTCAAGGCTAACTGGACCCGGCACTGGGTCAATCCGCAAGGACACAGTTATGGCTGGGAAACCGAAGTCTCGGCGCCCCGGCAAAACGTCGGCCTGTTCTATGACATTCCGCTGGATCCGCCCCTGACCGACAAACTGCGGTTTGCCGGTGGTTACCAGAACGAAGACATCGCCGGCACCGACACCCACAGCGAGCTGCTGAGTATCGGCCCGGAATGGCACAGCAAATTGCCCAGTGGCTGGAAGCGCGTGGTGTCGTTGAAATGGCAGCGTGAGGATTACTCACTGGGTGACGACGCTGGGTCGAGTACGTTGCTGATGCCTGGCGTGAGCTATTCCTACCTGAAAAGTGACAACCGCATTGACCCGCACAATGGCTATCGCCTGCAATTCGAGTCCAAAGTGGCGAAAGAAGGGCTGGGCTCCGACAACAACCTGCTTTACGGCACCGCGCTGGTCAAAGGCCTGACTACTGTGTTCGATAAGCACCGTTTCCTCGGGCGGGTGCAGGTCGGTGGCAGTGCCACCAATGGCTACAAGTCCATACCGCCCTCGCTGCGTTTCTTCGCTGGTGGCGATCAGAGCGTGCGCGGTTACGATTATCAAAGCCTGTCGCCGGAAAACAACGAAGGCGACCGCATCGGCGGCCGTTACATGGTTGCCGCGAGCGCGGAGTATCAATACTCGGTCGCCGAAAAGTGGCGGGTCGCGACGTTCGTTGACCAGGGCAACTCTTTTAATACGCTTGAATTGCCGAACCTCAAGACCGGGGTCGGTATCGGCGTGCGCTGGGTGTCACCGGTGGGGCCGATCCGCCTCGACCTGGCCCATGCACTGGACGACGATGGCGGTATTCGATTGCACTTTTCCATGGGGCCTGAGCTGTGAATCGTGGCTTGAAAGTAACGCTGCTGGCGATTCCGGCATTGTTGATGTTGGTGGTTTTGACGCTGGCCACGGTATTGGGCACAGCAACGGGCAGCCGCTGGGCATTGGGTTTCGTACCGGGTTTGACCCTGGACAATTTTCAGGGCCGGTTGGGCGGCCAGTGGAGCGCCGATCGCGTGCTGTGGCAGCAGGACAGCAGCCGGGTTGAACTGAGCAAAGTCATTTTCGCCTGGTCGCCCTTGTGCCTGACGCGCATGACGTTGTGTATCGAGCAGTTGAAGGCCGATCAGGTCAGCCTGCAATTTCCTCCCGGTGTCGAAGAAAAAAGTAGCGGGCCCATCAGTCTTCCGGATTTGAATCTGCCGGTGGCGCTCGAACTGGGAGACATTCAGGTCGGCAGCCTGCTGTTCAACGGCAGCGAAGAACTCAAGGGTTTGCAACTGGCGGCGCACTGGACGGTCAACGGCTTGCAGATCGACTCAGTGAAATTGCAGCGCGATGAACTGAGCCTGAACCTGTCCGGCCTGTTGCAACCGACGGGCAACTGGCCGCTCAAGGTTGAGGGCAAACTGACCCTGCCTTCACCGGGCACCGAGCCGTGGGCACTGGCGCTCAAGGTCGATGGCGACCTGCTGAAAACCTTGAACCTGAAAGCCGACAGCAGCGGCTATCTCAATGGGCAACTGACCGGTGAACTGCAACCGCTGGTGGAAAACCTGCCGGCCAAAGTGCGCATCACCGCCGATGGCTTCAAGCCGAGTGCCGATCTGCCAGATACCCTGCAACTCAATCAACTGGAACTGACAGGCGCTGGCGACCTGAAAAACGGTTACGCGCTACAAGGCAAGGCGAGTTTGCCGGCAGAGAAAGGCCCGGTCGCACTGGCGCTGCAAGGCAAAGTCGACGCCAACGGCGCACAAATCGCCGCGCTGGACCTGATCGCCAACGACAAACAAAGCCTCAAGCTCACCGGGCAACTGGATTGGAGCAAAGCCCTGAGCGCCGAAGCTAAAATCGACTGGCTGGACTTCCCGTGGCACCGGTTGTATCCGCTGATCGATGAGCCGGAAGTGGCGTTGCGCCGCTTCAACGGTGAGGTGTCCTACACCGACGGCAAGTACCTCGGTCATTTTGAGGCCGCTGCAGATGGCCCGGCGGGTGCCTTCACGTTGGCGAGCCCGTTCGCCGGCGACCTGAGCAAAATCTACCTGCAACAGATTCAACTCCAGGCCGGGCAGGGCAAGGCCGAAGGCCATCTGAACCTGCAATTCGCCGATGGCATTGCCTGGGACACCGCGCTGGACCTGTCGGCCATCAACCCGGCGTACTGGGTCGCGGAGTTGCCGGGCACGCTGGCGGGGCCGTTGCGCAGTAAAGGCGAGATGAAAAATGAAACGCTCAGCCTCAACGCCGACCTGGACCTGAAAGGTAAATTGCGTGGCCAACCGGCGGTGATCCAGGCCAAGGCCGATGGCGTTGGCGAGCAATGGAACCTCAACGCGCTGCAAATCCGCCTCGGCGATAACAGCATCACCGGCAAGGGCAGCCTGCAACAGAAGCTCGCCGGGCAGATCGATATCAAACTGACGCGTTTGGCTCAACTCTGGCCCGAACTGCGCGGCCAGATCAATGGCCGCGTGGATGTCGCCGGTACGCTCAAAGCGCCACAGGGCAAGCTCGGGCTGCAAGGCACGCAATTGGTGTTCCAGGACAATCGCCTGCAAAGCCTGAACCTCGACGCCACCCTCGACAGTGCGCAACGGGCGAAAATCGACCTCAAGGGCAGCGGCATCCAGGCCGGTGACACGTCATTCGGGACATTGACGGCCAGCGGTCAGGGCGACATCAAGCATCAGAAACTCGCCCTCGACCTGCAAGGGCCGACGCTGAAACTGGCCCTGGGGCTGGACGGTGCGCTGGACAAAGGCGACTGGCGCGGGCGGCTGGCGAGTGGTGAGATTCAAGCTGGTGGGCAGGACTGGAAGCTGCAAGGTCCGGCGAAACTCGAACGCCTGGCGGACGGTAAAATCAACTTTGGCGCCCATTGCTGGGCGTCCGGCCAGGCGAGCCTGTGCGGTGAAGATTCGCGTCTGATGCCGGAGCCGAAACTGCGTTATCACCTCAAGCAATTCCCCATCGACAGCCTCGCCCAATGGCTGCCCAAGGATTTCGCCTGGCAGGGTCGGCTCAATGCCGACCTGCAACTGGACTTGCCGGCCAGCGGCCCGAATGGCCTGATCAGCGTCGACGCCAGCGGTGGCACGTTGCGCATCAAGGAAAAAGACCAGTGGATCGATTTCCCGTACCAGACCCTGAAACTCACCAGCAAACTCACGCCTAAACGTATCGACACCGACCTCAATTTCGCCGGTGCCAAGCTCGGCGAGCTGATGCTCCAGGCGCAGATCAATCCGTTGCTCAAGAACAAACCAGTGTCGGGCTCATTCCGCTTGAATGGGCTGGACCTGTCGGTGGCGCGACCGTTTGTACCCATGGTCGAGAAATTGACCGGTCGTTTGAATGGCAGCGGTACGATCTCCGGTGGTCTGTTGGCGCCGCAGGTCAATGGCAGCTTGCAGCTCAGTGATGGCGAAGTCTCCGGCCCCGAGTTGCCGATGGAACTCAAAAACCTCAACCTGCAAGCGCTCATCGCTGGCGAAAACGTGCAACTGAACGGCGGCTGGAAAAGCGGCAAGAGCGGGCAGGGGACCTTGAACGGCAACATCGCCTGGGGTCAGGCGCTGGTGGTGGATCTGGCGCTCAAGGGCTCGCAGTTGCCCGTGACGGTCGAGCCTTACGCCAAGCTGGAAGTGGCGCCGGACCTGAAAATATCGATGAAGGGTGACGAGTTGGCCATCGCCGGCAAAGTGCTGGTGCCCAAGGGCGACATCACCATTCGCGAGTTGCCGCCATCGACGGTAAAAGTCTCTGATGACACGGTGATCGTCGGTCAGCAGACCGAAGAGGGCAAGCCGCCGCTGGCGATGAAAATGGACATCGAAGTGCTGGTCGGTGACGAGAAGTTGAGCTTCGCCGGGTTCGGCCTGACCGCCAATGTGCAGGGGCATGTGCACATCGGCGACAACATGGACACCCGGGGTGAATTGTGGCTCAACGACGGTCGTTATCGCGCCTATGGGCAGCGGCTTTCGGTGCGCCGGGCGCGGTTGCTGTTTGCCGGACCGATCGATCAGCCGTATCTGGACATCGAAGCGATTCGCCAGACCGACGACGTGATCGCCGGTATTCGTCTGAGCGGCAGCGCCGAGCAACCGACCACGCAGATTTTCTCCGAACCGGCCATGAGCCAGGAGCAGGCATTGTCCTATCTGGTGCTCGGACGTCCGTTAAGTACCAACGGTGAAGACAACAACATGCTGGCACAGGCCGCACTCGGGTTGGGCCTGATGGGCAGCTCCGGGGTGACCGGTGGGCTGGCCAAGAACCTGGGGATCGAGGACTTCCAGCTCGACACCGAGGGCAGCGGCAACGCCACCAGCGTGGTGGCTAGCGGCAACATCTCGGAGAAGCTCAGCCTGCGTTATGGCGTCGGCGTGTTCGAACCGGCCAACACCATCGGCCTGCGCTACAAGCTGAGCAAAAAGGTCTACCTCGAAGTCGCCAGCGGTGTGGCCAGTTCGCTGGACATCTTTTACAAGCGGGATTTCTAAGCCGTATCCGTGCTGTGGCGAGGGCGCTTGCTCCCGCTGGGCCGCGAAGCGGATCAGAACACGGTCAATAAAATGTGGGAGCGAGCCTGCTCCCACAGGTTTTTGTGTGTGGCAGTCAGATCGAGGGAGCCTGCAATTGCGGCGGCGGGGTGAAATCGAACGGTGCCAGCGCAAACCCGCTGTCATCCACCTGCAATGCCCAGCCTTGACGGTCCCAATCCCCCAGCACAATGCGCCGTGCCGCTTGTTCGCCCAGTTGCAACTTGTGGATGGCGGGGCGGTGGGTGTGGCCGTGGATCAGGGTTTTCACGCCGTATTCCTGCATGATCCGCGGAATCTCCTCGGGCGTGACATCGACGATGTCATTGGCCTTCATCCGTGTTTGCGCACGGCTTTCACTGCGCAGCTTACGGCCCAGTTTATGGCGGGTACTCAAGGGCAAATGGCGCAGGATGAACAGCGTGATCGGGTTGCGCAGGTAACGCCGCAACTTCATATAGCCGACGTCGCGGGTGCAAAGGCTGTCGCCGTGCATCAATAGCACCGGCTCGCCGTTGAATTGCACGACACACGGGTCCTTCAACAAGGTACAGCCGGCCTGTTTGCAAAAAGCCTTGCCGAGCATGAAGTCACGATTGCCGTGCATCAGAAAAATGGCCGTGCCGCTGTCGCTCAACTCGCGCAGGGCCTGGCAGATGGAACGCTGGAAAGGGGTCATGGCGTCGTCGCCAATCCACGCTTCGAAAAAGTCGCCCAGAATGTACAACGCACTCGCCGAGCGGGCGCGTCCGGCGAGCAAATCCAGAAACGCCCGGGTTATGTCCGGGCGCTCCTCTTCCAGATGCAAATCTGAAATCAGCAATATCACTCAATGATCTCGGCTTTCTCGATGATCACGTCGTCTGCTGGTACGTCCTGGTGGCCGGACTTGGAAGTGGTGGCCACGCCTTTGATCTTGTCGACAACGTCGGTGCCGGCGGTCACTTTACCGAATACCGCGTAGCCCCAACCCTGAGTGTTCTTGCCGCTGTGGTTGAGGAAGCTGTTGTCTGCCACGTTGATGAAGAACTGCGCGGAAGCCGAATGCGGCTCCATGGTGCGGGCCATGGCGACGGTGTACTTGTCGTTGGAGAGGCCGTTGTCAGCTTCGTTCTGGATGCTTGGACGCTTGTCTTTCTTTTCTTTCATGCCTGGCTCGAAACCGCCGCCCTGGATCATGAAGTTACCGATGACACGGTGGAAAACGGTGTTTTCGTAGTGATCGGCCTTAACGTACTCGATGAAGTTGGCCACGGTGATCGGGGCTTTATCGGCGTTCAGTTCGAGGACGATGTCGCCATGGTTGGTCGTCAGTTTGACTTGGGTCATGATCGGGACTCTTTTGAGGTGAAGCGTATTAAAGGAATTCGTGGTGTTGGAACCTCACGTTCCGCCACCGGTTCAGCCTGTCTCGGCCAAGGTGCGCAGTTTAGCGTGCCGGGCGCGAATTTCGAGGCTGTTTTTTCATTTAGAGCCTATTAAATACGACGGTTTACAGGGTGCGCTCTGTCAGGCACTTGACGGCATCGGCTATGATAGCGGCTTTGTTTTGTCCGGCCTTCATTACGGCCACGCACTTGTACGTTCAAGGATCCTATGAGCAAGCCCACTGTCGACCCTACCTCGAATGCCAAGACCGGCCCTGCCGTGCCGGTCAACTTCCTGCGGCCGATCATCCAGGCAGACCTGGACTCGGGCAAGCACACGCAGATCGTTACCCGTTTCCCGCCTGAACCCAACGGCTACCTGCACATCGGCCACGCCAAGTCGATCTGCGTGAACTTCGGCCTGGCCCAGGAGTTCGGCGGCGTCACGCACCTGCGTTTCGACGACACCAACCCGGCCAAGGAAGACCAGGAATACATCGACGCGATCGAAAGCGACGTCAAATGGCTGGGCTTCGAATGGTCCGGCGAAGTGCGCTACGCCTCGCAGTATTTCGACCAGTTGCACGACTGGGCGGTTGAGCTGATCAAATCCGGCAATGCCTACGTCGATGACCTGACCCCGGAGCAAGCCAAGGAATACCGTGGCAGCCTGACCGAGCCAGGCAAGAACAGCCCGTTCCGTGATCGCTCCGTGGAAGAAAACCTGGACTGGTTCGCCCGCATGAAGGCCGGCGAGTTCAAGGACGGCGCCCGCGTACTGCGCGCCAAGATCGACATGGCCTCGCCGAACATGAACCTGCGCGACCCGATCATGTATCGCATTCGCCATGCGCATCACCACCAGACCGGCGACAAGTGGTGCATCTACCCGAACTACGACTTCACCCATGGTCAGTCGGACGCCATCGAAGGCATCACCCACTCGATCTGCACCCTGGAGTTCGAAAGCCACCGTCCGCTGTACGAGTGGTTCCTCGAGCACTTGCCTGTGCCGGCCAACCCGCGCCAGTACGAATTCAGCCGTCTGAACCTGAACTACACCATCACCAGCAAGCGCAAGCTCAAGCAACTGGTCGATGAGAAGCACGTGCATGGTTGGGACGACCCGCGCATGTCCACGCTGTCGGGCTTCCGTCGCCGTGGCTACACGCCGAAATCGATCCGCAACTTCTGCGAAATGATCGGCACCAACCGTTCCGACGGCGTGGTCGACTTCGGCATGCTCGAATTCAGCATCCGCGACGACCTCGACCAGAGCGCGCCGCGTGCCATGTGCGTGTTGCGACCGCTGAAAGTCGTGATCACCAACTACCCGGAAGGCCAGGTCGAGAACCTCGAACTGCCATGCCACCCGAAAGAAGACATGGGCGTGCGCGTCCTGCCGTTCGCTCGCGAAATCTACATCGACCGTGAAGACTTCATGGAAGAGCCGCCGAAGGGCTACAAGCGCCTGGAACCGGCCGGTGAAGTGCGTCTGCGTGGCAGCTACGTGATCCGTGCCGACGAAGCGATCAAGGACGCCGATGGCAACATCGTCGAACTGCGTTGCTCGTACGACCCGGAAACCCTGGGCAAGAACCCTGAAGGCCGCAAGGTCAAAGGCGTGGTGCACTGGGTGCCGGCCGCGGCCAGTGTCGAGTGCGAAGTGCGTCTGTACGATCGTCTGTTCCGTTCGGCCAACCCTGAGAAGGCCGAAGACAGCGCCAGTTTCCTGGACAACATCAACCCTGATTCGCTGCAGGTACTCACCGGTTGTCGTGCGGAGCCTTCGCTGGGCAACGCACAGCCGGAAGACCGTTTCCAGTTCGAGCGCGAAGGTTACTTCGTCGCGGATATCAAGGACTCGAAACCAGGTCAGCCGGTATTCAACCGTACCGTGACCTTGCGTGATTCGTGGGGCCAGTGATTCAAGGAAGTTAACGTGCTAACCATTTACAACACGCTCACCAAGAGCAAAGAAGTCTTCAAGCCTTTGGATGGCAACAACGTGCGCATGTACGTCTGCGGGATGACCGTGTACGACTACTGCCACCTGGGCCACGGCCGCAGCATGGTTGCGTTTGACCTGGTGACACGCTGGTTGCGCTTCAGCGGTTACGACCTGACTTATGTGCGCAACATCACCGACATTGACGACAAGATCATCAACCGGGCCAACGAGAACGGCGAATCGTTCGAAGCGTTGACCGAGCGCATGATCGCGGCGATGCACGAAGACGAAGCGCGCCTGAACATCAAGAAGCCGGACATGGAACCGCGTGCCACGGATCACATCCCTGGCATGCACGCGATGATCCAGACCTTGATCGACAAGGGTTACGCCTACGCCCCGGGCAATGGCGACGTGTACTACCGCGTCGGCAAGTTCATGGGCTACGGCAAACTGTCGCGCAAGAAGATCGAAGACCTGCGCATCGGTGCGCGCATCGAAGTCGACGAGTCCAAGCAGGACCCGCTGGACTTCGTGCTGTGGAAAGCCGCCAAACCGGGCGAGCCGAGCTGGGAATCGCCGTGGGGCGCCGGGCGTCCGGGCTGGCACATCGAATGCTCGGTGATGTCGACCTGCTGCCTCGGTGAGACTTTCGACATTCATGGCGGCGGCAGCGACCTTGAGTTCCCGCACCACGAAAACGAAATCGCCCAGAGCGAAGCGGCCACCGGCAAGACCTACGCCAACGCGTGGATGCATTGCGGCATGATTCGCATCAATGGCGAGAAGATGTCCAAGTCCTTGAACAACTTCTTCACCATTCGCGACGTGCTCGACAAGTACCACCCGGAAGTCGTGCGTTACCTGCTGGTGTCGAGTCACTACCGCAGCGCCATCAACTATTCGGAAGACAACCTCAAGGACGCCAAGGGCGCACTCGAGCGTTTCTACCACGCGTTGAAAGGCCTGCCGACTGTCGCGCCTGCTGGCGGCGAAGCGTTCGTCGAGCGCTTCACCACGGTGATGAACGACGACTTCGGCACGCCGGAAGCCTGTGCGGTGCTGTTCGAGATGGTCCGCGAGATCAACCGCCTGCGCGAGAGCGATATGAACGCAGCGGCCGGTCTGGCAGCCCGTTTGAAAGAACTGGCCAGCGTGTTGGGTGTGTTGCAACTCGAAGCCGATGACTTCCTGCAAGCCGGTGCCGAAGGGCGCGTGGACGCAGCCGAAGTCGAGGCGCTGATTGCCGCGCGTCTGGCAGCACGCGCCGACAAGGACTGGGCCGAATCCGACCGCATCCGCGACCAGCTCACCGCCATGGGCGTGGTGCTGGAAGACGGCAAGGGCGGCACGACCTGGCGTCTGGCTGACTGATTGCTGTAGTCGCTACAAACAAAACCCGCCTTGTGCGGGTTTTTGTTTTTAGGGGCTGCTCGCTAATTCTGCTCTGACAGGGCGGGCGTCATCGCTGGCAAGCCAGCTCCTACAAGGTCGCGCCGTTCGCCAAATTCACGTACACCTCGGGCACTGTAGGAGCTGGCTTGCCAGCGATGGGGCCTGTCCGGGCAACCCATCATTCCGTCTGGCGCAGCCGTTTGTAGAGGGTATTGCGACTAACCCCCAACCGCCTGGCCAGATACGAAATATTCCCCCCGCAGCCATTCTGCTCTGACAGGGCGGGCCCCATCGCTGGCAATCCAGCTCCTACAAGGTCGCGCCGTTCGCCAAATTTACGTACACCTCGGGCACTGTAGGAGCTGGATTGCCAGCGATAGGGCCCGTCCGGGCAACCCATCATTCCGTCTGGCGCAATCGCTTGTAAAGGGTGTTACGGCTCACCCCAAGCCGCCTGGCCAGATACGAAATATTCCCCCCAGCCGCCTGCAACTGCCGATTCAAATCCTCCACATCATTCAAATCCACGGCAATCGGTTCCGCCGTCTCGACCGGCTCCATCTCCAGATCAACAAAGAAATCATCCGGCAAATGCTCCGGCCGCACCGGTTGTTCCTCGGCCATGGCCAGGGCTACCTGAATCACGCTGCTGACCTGACGTAAATTGCCTGGCCACGGGTGACGGCTGAACAGTTCCAGCACTTCGTGACTCAACCCGGCCCATTGGCTCGGCTCGCGGTGTTGTTCCCACAGGCGTTTGAACAGCGCCTCTTTATCACTGCGTTCTCTCAAGGGCGGCAATTCCAGGGTCAGGCCGCCGATGCGGTAGTACAAATCCTCACGAAACCGCCCCAACTGCACCTGTTCGCGCAACGAACGGTTGGTCGCGGAAATGATGCGCAGGTCCACCGGGAACAACTCACTGCTGCCCACCGGTTGCACGCAACGCTCCTGCAATACCCGCAGCAAACGCGCCTGGGTCGGCAGCGGCATGTCGCCGATTTCATCAAGGAACAACGTGCCTTTGTCAGCCTTGCGAATCAGCCCGATGCTGCCTTTCTGATTGGCCCCAGTGAATGCGCCTCTCTCGTAGCCGAACAGTTCAGATTCGACCAGTTCGGCGGGGATCGCGGCACAGTTCACCGCAATAAACGCCTGTTTGCTGCGAGAGCTGGCTTGATGCAGCGCTTTGACGAAAACTTCCTTGCCGACCCCGGTTTCCCCATGGATCAGCAACGGAATGTCTTTTTCCAGCAAGCGCTCGGCCTGGCGCACGGCTTTTTCCACGCGGCTGTCGCCAAAATGCAGGGTGTTCAGGCTGATCGCAGCAGGCGCCGCCACGGGTTCAGCAAACACTCGCGGCTGCACCGGCACTTGTTGCGGCCTTTTCAACAGGCACTGAAAGCGGTTGCGCCCGGAAGCTTGCAGAGAGAAGGGCAGGCCTTCGGGTTGATTGAGCAGTTCCAGCAGCGAAACCTTGAACAGGCTTTCAACGCTGATCCGTGACAACCGAACGCCGAGCAAATTATCGGCGCGGCGATTGGCCGAAAGCACCTGGCCGCTCTCATCGAAAATCAGCAACCCGGCCCACTGGCTGTCGAGGTTGTTCAGCCCAGTGTTGAACGTCAGTTGAAAATGCTGACCGTGGAACAGGTTGAGGATCAGCCGGTTTTCCACGGTCTGGCTCATCATCTTGACCATGCCCAAGGTGTGGGACGGCGGCAGGTAGCTGTCGCTGGAGACGTCGAGCACCGCAATGACTTTGCGTTCAGCATCGAAAATCGGCGCGGCGGAACCGGTCATGAAACGGTTGGCCTTGAGGAAGTGTTCGTCATGCTCAATGTGCACCGCCTGCTCGCAGGCCAGCGCAGTGCCAATAGCGTTGGTCCCGCTGCAACGTTCCATCCAGCTGGCGCCGGCGCTGAACCCGCGGGTCAGGCTCGGTTCAATGAAACGCTGGGTCCCCCATGACGTCAGCACCTGGCCCTGATTGTCGGCGAGCATGATCAGGCAATTGGAGTTGCTGAGGATGTTCTCGTAGTACGGCAGCACTTCCTGATGGGTGGTCTGCACCAGGGAATGCTGGCTCTCCAGCAGTTGCGCAATGTCCACGGCCGGCAATTGGTCGAATGCCGGCGTGCTCTGGTGACTGAGGCCGAACGCGCGGCAACGTGACCAGGAGTCCTGGATGATGGCGTCGTGGGAGAGCGGCGAGGCGGGTGCGGCCATGGCAGTCGATCTCTGGGAAAGCTTTTATTGTTTTTATGGGTTTTGCACATCACGTTGAATCTCACACGTGACGGTTCTGGCGCGCCACGCCTTTGTAGGAGCCGGCTTGCTGGCGATGGCGATGGCGATGGCGATTTCGATGACGCCATCGCCAGCAAGCCGGCTCCTACAGGTGGCCGTGAACAGTCCATAGAGTGTTGTTCACTATTGTTCATTGTCAATCGCTCGACTGTTCAGTTGTTCATTTCCAATTGTTCATTTGTGTTCAGCAACGAACGCCATTTTTCTTCCTTTTTCAGGATTTCCAAACTGAATCAATAACTTGAATTTTCTGGCACGAATGTCGCTGTAGTGCTCCGGTCGCTTGACTCAAAAAAATAAAAAGGCCGAGCCATGTCACTCACCCTGGAGCACGTCAGCCGCACCGTCGAGGGCCAGACATGGATCGACGATGCCAACCTGAGTTTCGAACCCGGATCGTTCAACGTTTTGCTTGGGCGTACCTTGTCCGGCAAAACCAGTCTCATGCGGCTGATGGCCGGTCTGGATAAGCCTGACAGCGGTCGCATCCTGATGAATGGCGTCGATGTCACCCAGCGACCTGTGCGGTTGCGCAACGTGTCGATGGTGTACCAGCAGTTCATCAACTACCCGACCATGACGGTGTTCGAGAACATCGCCTCGCCGTTGCGACAGGCCGGGATCTCCAACGAACAGATCCAGAGCAAAGTGCTGGAAACCGCGAAGATGCTGCGCATCGAGAAGTTCCTCCAGCGGCATCCCCTCGAACTCTCCGGTGGTCAGCAACAACGCACGGCCATGGCCCGGGCGTTGGTCAAGGACGCGGAGCTGATCCTGTTCGACGAACCGTTGGTCAACCTCGACTACAAGTTGCGCGAAGAGCTGCGCCAGGAAATGCGCGAGCTGTTCAAGGCGCGCCACACCATCGCCATTTACGCCACCACCGAGCCCAACGAAGCGTTGGCCCTGGGCGGCACCACGACGATTCTTCATGAAGGCCGGGTGATTCAGAGCGGGCAGTCGTCCTCGGTCTATCACCAGCCGCAGTCAGTGCTGGCGGCCGAGCTGTTTTCCGAACCGCCGATCAACCTGATGCCGGGGCGCATTGCCGGCAATGAAGTGAGCTTCGCCAACTTCGTGCACTTCCCGCTGAACGTCGATCTGCGTCCGGTGGGCGAGGGCGAGTTTCGCTTCGGCGTGCGGCCCAGCCATATCTCGCTGGTGCCGAGTAACGACGACGACCTCGAGCTGGCGGTGACTGTCGAAGTCGCGGAAATCAGTGGCTCGGAAACCTTCCTGCACGTGCGCAACGAGCATTTCCTGTTGGTGCTGCACTTGCCCGGCGTTCACGAATACGACGTCGATGCGCCGATTCGCATCTACATCCCGACCCATAAACTGTTTGTGTTCGATGCGCAGGGGCGGCTGGTCCAGGCGCCGGGCCGGCGTGTCGCGAGGGTTGCCTGATGGCCGAAATCCGTTTGCAGAACCTCGCCCACAGCTACAGCAAAACCCCGACCGGACCGGAGGATTATGCGATTCGCGAGATGGACCACATCTGGGAGCAGGGCGGAGCCTACGCCTTGCTTGGCCCCTCGGGCTGCGGCAAGTCGACCTTGCTCAATATCATTTCCGGGCTGCTCAGTCCGTCCCAGGGGCATGTGCTGTTCGACGGCAAAGCGGTCAACAACCTGACCCCGGAGAAGCGCAACATCGCTCAGGTTTTCCAGTTCCCAGTGGTCTACGACACCATGACGGTGTTCGACAACCTGGCCTTCCCGCTGCGCAATCAGGGCATGGCCGAGGCGAGGGTTCACAGCAAGGTGCAGGAAATCGCCGAAGTCCTCGACCTGCAGAATCTGCTGAGCAAAAAAGCCCGCAACCTCACCGCCGACGAGAAACAGAAAGTCTCCATGGGCCGTGGGCTGGTGCGTGACGATGTGTCGGCGATTCTCTTCGACGAGCCGCTGACGGTGATCGACCCGCACCTGAAGTGGAAGCTGCGGCGCAAGCTCAAGCAGATTCACGAGCAGTTCAACATCACCATGGTCTACGTCACCCACGATCAGCTGGAGGCCTCGACCTTCGCCGACAAGATTGCGGTGATGTACGGCGGGCAGATCGTGCAGTTCGGTACGCCAAGGGAACTGTTCGAGCGCCCCAGCCACACCTTCGTCGGCTACTTCATTGGCAGTCCGGGCATGAACCTGATCGACGTGCAGCCGCAACCGGGTGGCGTCGGTTTCGCGTCGACCCATCTGCCGTTGTCCGAGGCCATGCAGCAGCGCATTGCTGAATCGGAGTGGAAAACCCTGAAGGTCGGCATTCGTCCGGAGTTCATCCATGTGTGGGACGAAGCCTTTGATGACGCGTTGCGGGCAAACGTCGTACACGTGGAAGACCTCGGCACCTACAAGATCATGACCCTGAACCTTGATGGGGCTCCGCTGAAAGTGCGTCTGGCGGAAGACAAACCGGTGCCACAAGGCACGGCGTACATCAGCTTTCCGGCGCAGTGGTTGATGGTCTATGCCGACGAGTTCCTGCTGGAGGCGCAAGCCCACGAGGTGCAGCGATGAACAAGGTGCAGAACAATAAAGCCTGGTGGCTGGTGCTGCCGGTGTTCCTGCTGGTGGCGTTCAGTGCCGTGATCCCGATGATGACGGTGGTCAACTACTCGGTGCAGGACATCTTCGACCAGTCCAGCCGCTACTTCGTTGGCGCCGACTGGTACAAACAAGTGCTGCTCGACCCGCGCCTGCACGACTCGCTGCTGCGCCAGTTCATCTATTCGGCCTGCGTGCTGCTGATCGAAATCCCCCTGGGCATCGCGATCGCCCTGACCATGCCGACCAAGGGCCGCTGGTCGTCGGTGGTGCTGATCATCCTGGCGATTCCGTTGCTGATCCCGTGGAACGTGGTCGGCACCATCTGGCAGATTTTTGGCCGGGCCGACATCGGTCTGCTGGGGGCGAGCCTCAAGGCCATGGGCATCAACTACAACTATGCGGCGAACACCATGGATGCCTGGGTCACCGTGCTGGTGATGGACGTCTGGCACTGGACGTCGCTGGTGGCGCTGCTGTGCTTCTCCGGCCTGCGGGCGATTCCGGACGTGTACTACCAGGCGGCGCGGATTGACCGGGCCTCGGCCTGGGCGGTGTTCCGGCACATCCAGTTGCCCAAGCTCAAGAGTGTGTTGCTGATCGCCGTGATGCTGCGCTTCATGGACAGTTTCATGATCTACACCGAGCCGTTCGTGCTCACCGGTGGCGGGCCTGGCAACGCGACGACCTTCCTCAGCCAAACCCTGACGCAGATGGCGATCGGGCAGTTCGACCTGGGGCCGGCCGCCGCGTTTTCGCTGGTGTACTTCCTGATCATCCTGTTGGTGTCCTGGCTGTTCTACACCGCCATGACTCACTCCGACGCCAACCGCTGAGGCCATCATGAGCAAGAGAAAGCTTGTTCCACTGCTGCTCTACATCCTGTTCCTGCTGGTGCCGATCTATTGGCTGCTGAACATGTCGTTCAAGAGCAACGGCGAAATCCTCGGCGGCCTGACGCTGTTCCCCCAGGATTTCACCCTCCACAATTACAAGGTGATTTTCACTGACCCGGCCTGGTACACCGGTTACCTCAACTCGCTGTACTACGTGAGCCTGAACACGGTGATCTCCTTGAGCGTGGCGCTGCCGGCGGCGTATGCGTTTTCGCGTTATCGCTTCCTTGGCGACAAGCACCTGTTCTTCTGGTTGCTGACCAACCGCATGGCGCCGCCAGCGGTGTTCCTGCTGCCATTTTTTCAGCTGTACTCGTCGATCGGGTTGTTCGACACGCACATCGCCGTGGCCCTGGCCCATTGCCTGTTCAACGTGCCACTGGCGGTGTGGATTCTCGAAGGCTTCATGTCCGGCGTGCCGAAGGAAATCGACGAAACCGCTTACATCGACGGCTACAGTTTCCCCAAGTTCTTCGTGAAGATTTTCATCCCGCTGATCGGCTCCGGCATCGGCGTGACGGCGTTTTTCTGCTTCATGTTTTCCTGGGTCGAACTGCTGCTGGCGCGAACCCTCACCTCAGTGAACGCCAAACCGATCGCGGCGGTGATGACGCGCACGGTCTCGGCGTCCGGCATCGACTGGGGCGTGCTGGCGGCGGCGGGGGTGTTGACCATCCTGCCGGGCATGCTGGTGATCTGGTTCGTTCGCAACCACGTGGCCAAGGGCTTTGCCCTGGGCCGGGTATGAGGAGCTGATGATGGAATGGATGAGTTGGACGGTCCCCACGGCGGCATTTTTTAGTGTCATCGGTTTGATCCTGGTGGGCATGACCACCTGGGAATTGCGTTCGCCGAGCATTCTGCGACGAGGTTTTTTGCCGATTGCCACCACCCGTGGCGATCGGCTGTTTATCGGTCTTCTCGGCAGCGCCTACCTGCATTTGCTGGTAATCGGCGTCACCGACTGGAGCATCTGGGTCGCCTTCGCGATGTCCCTGGTGTGGCTGTTGGCTGTGATGCGTTGGGGCTAGTCGAATCGCTCGGCAATGTTGCTCCGAAACTTAAACAGGAGGTCTCTATGTTCGACAAAAACAATAAGCTGCGACATAGCATTTCATTGGCAGCCATGCTGGCACTCAGCGGTTTGAGCGCATCGGCCTGGGCCGACGCCTATGAAGACGCGGCGAAGAAATGGATCGGCGCTGAGTTCAAACCGTCGACCCTGACGGCCGATCAACAACTGGAAGAGCTGAAGTGGTTCATCAAGGCCGCGGAGCCGTTTCGCGGCATGAGCATCAAAGTGGTCTCGGAAACCATCGCCACCCACGAGTATGAATCCAAGGTGCTGGCCAAGGCCTTCAGCGAGATCACCGGCATCAAGCTGACCCACGACTTGCTGCAGGAAGGCGACGTGGTGGAAAAGCTGCAAACCCAAATGCAATCGGACAAAAACATCTATGACGGCTGGGTCAACGACTCGGACCTGATCGGTACGCACTTTCGCTACGGCAAGACCGAATCGATCACCGACCTGATGGCCAACGAGGGCAAGAACTTCACCTCGCCGACCCTCGACATCAAGGACTTCATCGGCATCTCCTTCACCACGGCACCGGACGGCAAGATCTATCAATTGCCTGACCAGCAGTTCGCCAACCTGTACTGGTTCCGCGCCGACTGGTTCGAACGCGCAGACCTGAAGGCCAAGTTCAAGGAAAAGTACGGCTACGAGCTAGGCGTACCGGTGAACTGGTCGGCCTATGAAGACATCGCGAAATTCTTCAGTGAAGACGTCAAGGAAATCGACGGTAAACGCGTTTACGGGCACATGGACTACGGCAAGAAAGACCCGTCACTGGGTTGGCGTTTCACCGATGCCTGGTTTTCCATGGCCGGTGGTGGCGACAAAGGCATCCCCAACGGCTTGCCGGTGGACGAGTGGGGCATTCGCGTCGAGGACTGCCATCCGGTGGGCTCCAGCGTGACACGCGGTGGCGACACCAATGGTCCGGCGGCGGTGTTCGCCACCACCAAATACGTGGACTGGATGAAGAAGTACGCACCACCGGAAGCGGCGGGCATGACCTTCTCCGAATCCGGGCCGGTGCCCTCGCAAGGCAGCATCGCTCAGCAGATCTTCTGGTACACCGCATTCACCGCCGACATGACCAAACCGGGCTTGCCGGTGATGAATGCCGACGGCACGCCGAAATGGCGCATGGCGCCGTCACCGCGTGGACCGTATTGGGAAGAGGGGATGAAACTGGGTTATCAGGACGTGGGTTCCTGGACCTTCATGAAGTCCACGCCTGAGAAGCAAAAACTGGCGGCCTGGCTCTATGCGCAATTCGTGACGTCGAAAACCGTCTCGCTGAAGAAAACCATCGTCGGCCTGACCCCGATCCGCGAGTCGGACATCAACTCGCAAGCCATGACCGACCTGGCGCCGAAACTCGGTGGCCTGGTCGAGTTCTACCGCAGCCCGGCCCGCGTGCAATGGACCCCGACCGGGACCAACGTGCCGGACTATCCTCGCCTGGCACAACTGTGGTGGAGCCACATTGCTGAAGCCGCCAGCGGTGAGAAAACCCCGCAACAGGCGCTTGATGGTCTGGCCAAGGATCAGGACGCCATCATGTCCCGCCTTGAGCGCTCGAAAGCCCAAGCCACTTGCGCGCCGAAAATGAACCCGGAACGCGACGCGCAATACTGGTTCGACCAACCGGGTGCGCCTAAGCCGAAACTGGAAAACGAGAAGCCGAAAGGCGAAACCGTGAGCTATGCCGAACTGCTGAAATCCTGGGAGGCAGCGCGTAAGTAAGGAGGTTGTGTTGTGAAAGCGAACGGCACCGGAAGGTGCCGTTTTTTGTTGTCTGATCCACCGTCATCGCTCGCAAGCGAGCTCCTACAAGGGATTTCTGCCGCCCACATAATTTGCACCCACTGCCGGCCCACTGTAGGAGCGAGCAGGCTCGCTCTCACATGGGCAGTTATGCGTCGGCTTTTGGAAACCCCAACCGAAACACCGTCATCGTTCCCGGCAAACTCTGCACCTGTGCTACGCCCTGATGCAGGCTCATGATCGAGCGCACAATCGCCAGACCCAGTCCGGTGCTGCCTTGGGCACGAGATCGGCTGCTGTCGACCCGGTAAAAGCGCTCGAACAGATGCGGCAGATGCTGCGCTTCGATGCCGGTGCCGGGGTTGCTGACGAGCAGCGAAGCCTCTGTTGCGCCGCACTCGATCAGTAGTGAAACGGTTTCTCCGGGCGGACAGTGGCGCAGCGCATTGGACAACAGATTGGAGATCGCCCGTTGAATCATCAACCGGTCGCCCAGCACCCGCGCGCTGCCAACCACACTCAGATCGATCCGCTTCTCCTGGGCCGACAGCGCAAACAGATCGGCGACTTTCAGCGCTTCATCCTCCAGCTCGATCAACTCAAAAGGCGCGAGCGACTCCGGATGACTGACCTGCGCCAGAAACAGCATGTCGCAGACGATCCGAGCGACACGCTCCAACTCTTCAATGCACGACACCAATACATCTTTGTACTCTTCGGTCGTGCGTTCTCGGGACAGGGTTACCTGCGCCTTGCCCATCAGGTTGTTGATCGGCGTGCGCAGCTCATGGGCCAGGTCATCGGAGAACTGCGAGAGCTGCTGCACACCGTTGTCGAGGCGGTGCAGCATGAAGTTGATGCCTTGCGCCAGTTCGCTCAACTCCTGCGGCATGTTTACCACCGACAGTCGATGGTCAAGATCCTGGGTCGATACCATCGCCGCCACTTTGCGAAACTCGCGCATCGGAGCCAGGCCTCGTTGCACCGTCACCCAGGCACTCAAGCCAATGAAGATCAGCAGCCAGGGCAACGCTATCAGCGTCGAGCGCAGATAGGCCCTGAGCAATGCCTGGTCGTGGGCATTGTCCATCGACAGCAACACCGGAACACTGGTGCCATCCTTGAGGCGAATCAGCTTTGACAGAGTGAGATATTTCGCGCCTTCAGCACCGGTGCTGTCGCTGTAGGTCAACTGATCGCTGGTCGCTCGCACGGCTTTGAGTTCAGGGCGTGGATCGACCATGCCGGTGCCGGACTTCAGCAGCGGGGAACGCTGGTTGCTTCGGTCGTAAATGGTCAGCGTGAGATTGTCGTGGCCCATGACCTGATCGAGCAGGATATGCGGCTTCGAACTGATCTCAGCGGGGTCGGTGTACAGCGACAGGCCGTGTTCAATCTGCTCCATCTTGCTGGCCAGACTGTCCCGGGAGAGCGTATTGAGCTCATGGGTCAGGGCGAAGTAAGCCAATACTGCGAGGAACATCACCAACAGTGCCCCAAGAATACTCATGGTCAGTCCCAGCCGTAGCGACAGGCTCGCTGGTTTCATTCCCGCGCCTCCAGAACGTAACCGACGCCGCGCAAGGTGTGGATCAGCTTGCGGTCGAACGGATCGTCGATTTTCGCCCGCAAACGCCGTATCGACACTTCAACCACGTTGGTGTCGCAATCGAAGTTCATGTCCCACACCAGTGAAATAATCTGCGTGCGGGTCAGCACTTCGCCGGACTGACGCATCAGCAGATGCAGCAGGGCGAATTCCTTGGTGGTCAGGTCGATACGTTGCTCGCCGCGAAAGGCACGGTGACGACCCGGATCGAGCTCCAGATCGGCGACTTTCAGAACCTGCGGCACCGGGATGTTTTCACTGCGGCGCATCAGCGTGCGTACCCGTGCGAGCAGTTCGGGAAACTGGAATGGCTTGACCAGATAATCATCGGCGCCCAGGTCGAGACCACGAATCTTGTCGGCCAGACGACCGCGGGCAGTGAGCATCATCACCCGGGTGGAGTGCGTGTGACGCAGTTGTTCCAGCACGCCCCAGCCATCCATCTCCGGCAGATTCACGTCCAGGATCACCAGGTCATACGCCTGCTGTTGCGCCAGGTGCAATCCATCGGCGCCGGTGGCCGCGTGGTCAACGACATAACCACTTTCCGTCAGTCCCTGATGCAAGTATTCGGCAGCTTTAAGCTCGTCCTCGACGACAAGGATTCGCATGATTAATCACCACTTATATTTAATGGGTAAGTCACTAGGTCAGTCAGGAAAGTTTGTTGTTTTTGAAGGGTTTCCGAACGGGTTTATTGACGACACTGTGTTGTGAGTTTCAGATTTCCTATTGAGGATTTCTTTGAGTGAGGGTGCGCAAGGTAAAGGCTGTAGTGGCTAAAGAGTCAATGATTGACTGAGTCTAGAGCCCTGAAATCGGCCTTCTGCGACACCCTGACGCAGCGCGCCAGGCCAAAACACTCACTCGATTCATTAGAGGTGAACTGAGGCAAGTGCTGTTTGGCGGATAATGCTTGTGTATTTGTTTCGATGTATTGCTATATCAAGGTGGGCACTTCGCATCCTAGTGCAAAACAACTTCCATAATCCCTGGATAACGGATTTGTAATCTTCCAGTCACCTTGTCGATAAGTTCAAAACTCTACCGTGGCGACAGTCTTGATTTAAAAAGGAAGTATTCCATTGCCCGGTTTAAGAGAACTGACGGCGCGATCACGCCTGAAAAAAACAGTAAGGGCGGTGACCGCCGGCTGCGCGTTACTGCTGGCGGGTTCGGGACTTGCGCAAGCATCGACACTGACCCTGGAACAAGCCCTGAAAACAGCGTTTGCCGGTAACCCCGACCTCGCGGCAGCCCAGTGGGAAATCGGCATCGCCGAAGGTGACCGCAAGCAGGCCGGGTTGATCCCTAACCCCGAAGTGTCGTGGGAGGCCGAAGACACCCGCCGCGATTCGCGCACGACCACGATGATGCTCAGCCAGCCGATCGAACTGGGCGGTAAACGCGGCGCCCGAATCGATGTTGCGAGTCGCGCACAGGACGCGGCCGGAATCGAATTGGAGAACAAGCGCAATGCCCTGCGCGCCGATGTGATCCTGGCGTTCAACAGCGCTCAAACGGCGCAGCAACGCTTGCAGCTGTCCCGCCAATCGCTGCTACTCGCCGAGAACGGTTTGCGCGTGGTCAAGGGGCAGATCGATGCCGGAAAATCATCGCCGGTCGAAGGCACTCGGGCGCAAGTGCAGCTCTCGGAAGTGCGCCTGGAGCTGAGCCGCGCAGAACGTGATCAGGCCAATGCCTATCAGCAATTGGCGCAGGTGATGGGCGCACCGTTGCCGACATCGACCGCCGTGCAAGCCGTCACAAATAGCATGCCCAACGTGCCACCGCCGGCCCGTTTGCTTGCGCGTCTGAATGAAACCGCCGAACTGCGTCTGGCCAAATTGCAGATCGATCAGCGTGAAGCATCGCTGGGGCTGGAGAGGTCGCAACGCATCCCCGATCTGACGGTGAGCGTCGGTAGCCAGTACAGCGAAACCGACCGCGAGCGAGTCAACGTGGTCGGGCTTTCGATGCCGATCCCTTTGTTCAACCGCAACCAAGGCAACATTCTGGCGGCCGCGCGGCGCAGCGATCAGGCCCGGGATTTGCGCAACGCCACCGAGCTGCGCCTGCGCACGGAAATTCAGACCACCCTTGAGCAATGGCAGACCGCCAATGACGAAGTCAAAGCGTTCAACCAGACAATTCTGCCCGCCGCACAAAGTGCGGTCGACAGTGCCACCCGCGGATTCGAAATGGGCAAGTTCGGCTTTCTCGACGTGCTCGACGCCCAGCGCACCCTGATCAGTGCCCGCAGCCAGTACATCCAGGCAGTCAGTGAAGCGACAGACGCCCGGGTACGCATCGAACGCATCTTCGGCGACCTCGCCGTCAGCCCTTGAATTTCATCTTTTTGATTACTGCGCGGCGATAGGCGCAGAGGAGTTTGCATGGATAAAAAACTGATCGTTGTCGCACTGGCGACAATGGCGTTCGGCATTGGTATCGGTTCGATGTGGCCGGGCAATTCCGCCGTCGACGCCCATGCCGATGAAGCGGCGGAACAGGCGGATCACGCTGAAGACGGCGCAGCCACTGACGGTGGACATGCCGAAGGCGAAGAAGGGCTCCTGGCGTTGAGTGCCGAACAGATCGCTGCCGCCGGCATTCAACTGGTGCAATCGCGGGCGCAGAACATCAGCCTCGGCCTGCCGTTCCCCGGCGAAGTGCGTTTCGATGAGGATCGCACGGCTCACCTGGTGCCACGCGTTCCTGGTGTTGTCGAGTCGGTTTCGGTCAATCTCGGGCAATCCGTGAAGAAAGGCCAGTTGTTGGCAGTCATCAGCAGTCAGCAGATCTCCGATCAGCGCAGCGAACAGGCTGCGGCACAACGGCGCCTGGTGTTGGCTCGCACCACCTACGAGCGCGAGAAGAAACTGTGGCAGGACAAGATTTCAGCCGAGCAGGACCTGCTTCAGGCGCGCCAAGCGCTGGAAGAAGCCGAAATCGCCGTGACCAACGCCCGGCAAAAAATCAGCGTACTGAGCGGAAGCGTGGTTGCCACCGGCGGTAATCGCTACGAATTGCGTGCGCCATTCGATGGTGTCGTGGTGGAAAAACACCTGACACCGGGGGAGGTGGTCGATGAAACCACCGCAGCCTTTACGCTCTCGGATCTGTCGCGAGTCTGGGTGACTTTCGGCGTTTCGCCCAAGGAACTGAGCAAGGTGCAAGTGGGCAAACCCGTTACCGTCAGCGCTCCGGAATTGAACGCCGAGGTTGCCGGCACCGTCAGCTACGTCGGCAGTCTTTTAGGCGAACAGACCCGCACCGCCACTGTTCGCGTCACCCTGGAAAACCCGCAAGGCTCCTGGCGTCCAGGCCTGTTTGTCACTGCGCTGGTCGCCACCGACAGCCGACAGGCGAACGTCGCAGTACCGGAAACCGCCATCCAGACCATCGAGGACAAACCCACGGTGTTCGTGCGCACCGACGACGGCTTCAAGGCGCAAACGGTGGCGCTGGGAAACCGTGCGGCAGGTTTGGTGGAGGTCACCCAAGGGTTGGGGGCCGGCGTGCAAGTCGCGGCTGCCGGCAGCTTCGTTCTCAAGTCGGAAATGGGCAAAGCCTCGGCCGAACACGCTCACTAGCGCCTTCCCGTAAACGCCCACCGATCCGCCCCTCGACGAGACAGTTCTCATGTTCGAACGCCTGATCCAGTTTGCCATTGAGCAGCGCATCATCGTGCTGCTCGCCGTTCTGCTCATGGCCGGCCTCGGCATCGCCAGTTATCAAAAATTGCCGATCGACGCTGTGCCCGACATCACCAACGTCCAGGTCCAGATCAATACCGGCGCCGCCGGGTTCTCGCCCCTGGAAACCGAGCAACGCATCACCTTCCCGATTGAAACCGCCATGGCCGGTTTGCCGGCGCTGGAGCAGACCCGTTCGCTGTCGCGTTCGGGGCTGTCGCAGGTCACGGTGATTTTCAAGGACGGCACAGACCTGTTCTTCGCCCGCCAATTGGTCAACGAGCGTTTGCAGATCGCCAGGGAGCAATTGCCCGAAGGTGCGGAGGCGGTGATGGGGCCGATTTCCACCGGCCTCGGCGAGATTTTCCTGTGGACGGTGGAAGCACAGGAGGGCGCGCTCAAGGACGATGGCACGCCTTACACACCAACTGATCTGCGCGTGATTCAGGACTGGATCATCAAGCCGCAGTTGCGCAACGTCCCCGGTGTGGCCGAGATCAACACCATCGGCGGCTTCGCCAAGGAATACCAGATCGCGCCCGACCCGAAACGGCTGGCGGCGTACAAGCTGACCCTGACGGATCTGGTCACGGCGCTGGAGCGCAACAACGCCAACGTCGGCGCCGGTTACATCGAGCGCAGCGGCGAGCAGTTGCTGATTCGTGCGCCGGGGCAAGTGGCGAGTACCGAGGACATTGCCAACATCGTCATGGCCAATGTCGATGGCACACCGATCCGGGTCCGCAATGTCGCAACCGTGGACATTGGCCGTGAACTGCGCACCGGTGCTGCCACCGAAAACGGTCGTGAAGTGGTGCTCGGCACGGTGTTCATGTTGATCGGCGAAAACAGCCGCACAGTGTCGCAAGCCGTCGCCAGCAAGCTGGAGCAGATCAACCGCTCCTTGCCCAAAGGCGTGATCGCTGTCCCGGTCTACGACCGCACGCACCTGGTCGACAAAGCCATCGCCACGGTGAAGAAGAACCTGGTCGAAGGCGCCATTCTGGTGATCGCGATTCTGTTCCTGTTCCTGGGTAACATCCGTGCGGCGCTGATCACCGCGATGGTGATTCCGCTGTCGATGCTGTTCACCTTCACCGGGATGTTCAGCAACAAGGTAAGCGCCAACCTGATGAGCCTCGGCGCCCTCGATTTCGGCATCATCGTCGACGGCGCGGTGGTGATCGTCGAAAACACCCTGCGCCGATTGGCCCATGCACAGCAACATCACGGCCGATTGCTGACGCGATCCGAGCGTTTCCATGAAGTGTTCGCGGCGGCCAAGGAGGCGCGGCGGCCGCTGATTTTCGGTCAGTTGATCATCATGGTCGTGTACCTGCCGATCTTCGCCTTGAGCGGCGTCGAAGGGAAAATGTTCCATCCGATGGCGTTCACCGTGGTCATCGCGTTGCTCGGTGCCATGCTGCTGTCGGTGACCTTTGTCCCGGCCGCGATCGCGCTGTTTGTCACCGGCAAGGTCAAGGAAGAAGAGGGGGCGGTCATGCGCGGCGCACGTCAGGTTTATGCGCCCGCGCTGACCTGGGTGATGTCCCATCGCGCCGTGGCGATGGGCGCGGCACTGGGCGTGATTGTATTGAGCGGCGTGCTGACCAGCCGCATGGGCAGCGAGTTTGTACCGAGCCTCAGCGAAGGCGATTTTGCCCTGCAAGCCTTGCGCGTGCCTGGCACGAGCCTCACACAATCGGTGGACATGCAGCAGCGTCTGGAAACCCTGATCCTCGAAAAAGTGCCGGAGGTCGAGCGGGTGTTCGCCCGCACCGGCACCGCCGAAATTGCCTCTGATCCGATGCCGCCAAACATCTCCGACAGCTATGTGATGCTCAAGCCAAAAGACCAGTGGCCGGACCCGGGCAAATCCCGCGAAACCCTGATGGCCGAACTGCAACAAGCTGCCGCGACGCTGCCGGGCAGTAACTATGAGCTGTCGCAGCCGATCCAGTTGCGCTTCAACGAACTGATCTCCGGCGTGCGCAGCGATGTGGCGGTCAAGGTATTCGGGGATGACATGGCGGTGCTCAATGCTACGGCGACGAAGATTGCCTCGGCCATGCAAGCGGTGACGGGAGCATCCGAGGTGAAGGTCGAGCAAACGACCGGGTTGCCGGTGCTGACCATCAACATCGACCGCGACAAGGCCGCGCGTTACGGGCTCAACGTCGGCGATGTGCAAGACACTATCGCGGTGGCGGTCGGTGGGCGGCAGGCGGGGACGTTGTATGAGGGAGACCGGCGTTTCGACATGGTGGTGCGCTTGTCCGATGCCATGCGCAAGGACATCGACGGCCTGTCGGCGCTGTTGATTCCAGTGCCGGCGCCGCTCAACGCGGCTGCCAACCAGATCGGTTTCATCGCGCTCAAAGACGTCGCCAGCCTCGACCTGGTGCTGGGGCCGAATCAAGTCAGCCGCGAAAACGGCAAACGGCTGGTGATCGTCAGCGCCAACGTGCGCGGACGGGATATCGGTACGTTCGTCGAAGAGGCGGGTGAAAAGATTGAACGCGATGTGCAGATTCCGGCGGGTTACTGGACCAGTTGGGGCGGGCAATTCGAGCAATTGCAGTCGGCGGCCAAGCGCTTGCAGATCGTGGTGCCGGTGGCATTGCTGCTGGTGTTTGGTCTGTTGTTCATGATGTTCAACAACCTCAAGGATGGTCTTCTGGTGTTCACCGGAATCCCGTTCGCGTTGACGGGGGGCGTCATGGCGCTGTGGCTTCGAGACATTCCGCTGTCGATCTCGGCGGGCGTCGGGTTCATCGCGTTGTCGGGGGTGGCGGTGCTCAACGGTCTGGTGATGATCGCGTTCATCCGCAACCTGCGGGAGGAGGGGCGTTCACTCTTTGACGCGATCAACGAAGGCGCACTGACGCGACTGCGACCGGTGTTGATGACGGCGCTGGTGGCGTCCCTGGGGTTCATTCCCATGGCCCTGGCCACCGGAACCGGGGCGGAAGTGCAGCGTCCGCTGGCGACGGTGGTGATTGGCGGGATTTTGTCTTCGACCATCCTGACGCTGCTGATATTGCCTGCGCTGTATCAGCTCGCCCATCGTCGCGACGAAGAGGAAACCCTCGCCAAATAAGTGCCCCCTGTAGGAGCGAGCCTGCTCGCGATAGCGATGGATCAGCCAGCTTCATTGCCGACTGACAGATTGCTATCGCGAGCAGTCTCGTTCCTGCAGTTTTTGTATCCATCCGAAGAACAGCTCGCACATAACGGATATGTAATTTCGGCGCCACCGTCACGAAAGGTTCAGATTGTTACCTTGATCCCGTTAGTTAATTAAACGAGGAATCAAACATGAAAATTGTACAGATGGGTGCTTTTGTTGTGGCGTTGGCGATGTCTTCCCTGGTCATGGCCGAAGGCGGCGGCGACAGGACGTTCGAAAAAATGATGGCAGCCAATGAGCGTTCGATGGAGCAATTTGTCGCAAGGGAACAGGCGCGAGATTCCGTGGTTTCCAATGAAAAGCAGGACGACAAGAGCAAAGACTTGTAAGCGTGTCGCACTTGAACAAGCCCGTCATTGAGTCTCGATGGTGGGCTTTTTTATGAGCCGGATTTTGCAGGTACAGGGTATGAAGTTGATCAAATTGATTGCGTTCGCAGGGGTGATGTCGATATCCCTGAATGCGCTGGCTGAAGGTGGAGGTGACAGGACGTTCGAGAAAATGCTCGATGCCAACACCAAGGCCATGCAGCAGTACGCCGCCAGCCGGGGCAAGCCGGTACCGGTGGTGCGCGACTATGAATACGGGATGGAACTGGATGTGGTGAAAGTGGTGAGCGTTGTACGGCCTGCGGTGGCGTGTGCTGTGGTGCCGGCGGCGATGACTTATGAGGACTCCCGGGGGCAACTTAATACGATCAAGTACAGCGTGGCGGGAGACTGTCGCAAGCGCGGCGGCTGACACCGAATTTTTGCAGGAGTGTTATTCAGAATGGAATGCGCGAAAAAAAGGCGCCCCGAAGGACGCCAAAAGATTCACCTCTTACCAAAGGAGCCAGGAGCTTCTAAAGGTGAATGGGTATGAACAGCGAAGTCAGAGAACGGCCAACGGATACTCGACAATCACCCGGACTTCATTCAGGTCCGATTCGAACGCCGTGGCGCGGGTAGTGGCCTGACGCAGGCGCAGCGACAGATCTTTCAATGAGCCGCTCTGCACGACGTATTTGACTTCGACGTCGCGCTCCCAGCGCTTCTGATCGGTCAATGGGTTGCCATCGGCATCGCGGCGCATGTACACCGAGTTGGCGTTGGAATAGTCGGCATCGCTGCCACGGGCGTAACGGGTCATGAACGACAGTCCCGGAGTGCCATAGGTGGTCATGTCGAGGTCGTAGCGCGCCATCCAGGAACGCTCTTTGGGCGAGTTGAAGTCGCTGTACTGGATGGAGTTGTCGAGGAAGATCGAATCGGACAGGCGCAGATAGTCGAAGTCATCATTGCCATTGTTTTGCTGGTGCGACAGCGCGACGGAGTGGGCGCCCAGTTTTACCCCGACCCGGCCGCTCCAGATGTTGTTGTCGAATTCGCCGAGCAGTTGCTTGCCTTCATCGACAGCCTTGTAATAGGTCAAGCCGCCGAACAACGCTAGATCATTGGCAAGCGGGTAAGTCCAAGTAGTGCCTGCGTAATACTGATTCCAGGCATCCTTGAGGCGACTGGAGTACAGGCTGAAGCTGAGGTTTTTGTTCAGCTCGTAGTCGCCACCGAAGTAGGCGATCCAGGGTGAATCGACCGGGCCGCCATAATAGGTCTCGAAATTCTCGTTCATATCACTGGAATCCGGTTGGCTCATCGCGTGCAGGCGACCGCTCTGTATCGACAATCCATCGATACTGTTGTTGCTCGCCAGGACACCCTGAAAGCTTTGCGGCAACAGCCTGGAATCACCCGACGCGACGACCGGGGCGGTGGGGAACACATCACCGATCTTTATTTCCGTATCAAAGGCGCGCACTTTGGCGGCGCCACCCACCTTGGTGTATTCGTCCTGCGCCTGCCCCTCATTATTGACGGGCATAACGTTGCCACCGTTGCGACCGTCGCCGGTATCGAGCTTCATGCCGATCATCGCAAATGCATCGACACCCACCCCGAAAGTGCCTTGGGTATAACCGGATTCGAACTTTGTGATAATCGCGTGCGCCCAGGTTTCGGAATATCCATTACCGGTTGAGGCGGACTGGCCTTTGCGGTAATCACGATTGAAGTAGAAGTTGCGGTTGAGCACCGTCAAGCTGCTGCCCTCGATAAAACCCTCGGCTTCATCTTGCGCAAAGACCATGGACGGCCCGGAGCCGATAAGCACCGCTAATGCGGCTATCGACAATTTTGTTCTGTTAACCATCAAACACTCCTTGGGTTCGGCAGAGAGCATGCGTGCCCGGGCGTGAGCTTTATTGTTCGGCGGGAGGCTTGGCACCGCCCACCGGGTCGCCGGGTGACATCGTTGCAATCGGTGGATAACGCCAAGGTGATGAGGGGATTACAATTTCGTCATGTGAGTGGGCGAACTCAGAGGGCAGGGCGGTAACAAATCCCCCAAACGCAAAAACGGCACCCGAAGGTGCCGTTTTGGATGTTTACGCAGTTCCGGAATCGGCAAGTCTCAAATCCATCGGAGCGAGGGGCTAAACCAAAATGGCCAAGGAGGTGTATTGGGTCAATATCGGATCTGCGGTGAGCAACTTCATCGGTTCCGTCATGGCGGTTGCCACAATGAGCCGGTCGAACGGGTCGCGATGATGTGACTCCAGATCTTTCACCGCAATGGCGTGTTCCGCTGAAACAGGCAATTCAATGAATCCGCTTTCAACGCAGTATTGCCGGATTTCCTCCAGATCAACGCTCAGCTTGCCCAGACCTGTCTTGATCGCCATTTCCCAGAAAGAAGCGGTGCTGACATAAACTTCAGCGGCGTTATTAATGAGTTGTCGGGCTTTGCCAGATAATCTCTGATCGTCGGCGAGTGCCCAGAGTAGAACATGGGTATCGAGCAAAATCCTCATGGTTGCTGCCCTTCGAAGGCCTCCAGCAAATCGTCCGGCAGGGCGGTATCGAAGTCGTCGGAAAGGACGAGCTTGCCTTTCATCGCACCAATTCGTTGTCCGCGTGGTCGCTCCACGGGAACCAGTCGGGCAAGTGGCCGGCCGTGTTTGGCGATCGTGATGATTTGGCCGGCGGCAGCGTCATCGACGAGTTTGGACAGATTGTTTTTAGCTTCGGCCAACGGAACGATGATCATGGCTTCTCTCCTGAATTCTGGACAAATATAGCCAAAATTCATGGCGCCGACAAAGGCAAGCTGCTGATAAGTCAAATCGTCATGTGTCGAGTTGGGTGAGTAATCAATCCTGCTGTCACGCAACGTAAAGACTTCCCGTTTCATGTAATGCTCCGAATGGCTTTTCACGCACCATAGCGAACGGTAGCGATGATCGGCAGTCAGCTATTCCATACTGTCTCTCAAGCATTTTCTTAAAATGGGTAGGGAAAAAAGCTAAAAAAATCACAGCCTGCGGCAACTCCTACAGGATAACCACCACCCCGGCGTAGGAGCTGCCGCAGGCCGCGATCTTTTGATCTTTGATCCCAAACGCAAAAACGGCACCCGAAGGTGCCGTTTCTGTTTGTTACCGAAGTCGCTTAAGCGATCAACCCGCCAGGCCCGATTGCTGAACCAGGGTCAGCAGCGGTTGTGGGTAGACGCCGAGGAAGAACGCGACCAGGGCGATAGCCAGCAGCATCACGCCGCCTGCTTTCTGTTCCCAGTGCAGTTGCGCATCGTGGCGACGCAGGTTCGGTTCGATCAGGAACAGGGTGACCATCACACGCAGGTAGTAGAACACGCCGATGGCGCTGCCCAGTACCAGCGAACCGACCAGCCACCATTGATGCGATTCGACACCGGTGGCGATGATGTAGAACTTGCCGATGAAGCCCGCGGTCAGCGGGATACCGGCCAGGGACAGCATCATCACGGTCAGCACGGCGGTCAGGTACGGACGGCGCCAGAACAGGCCGCGGTATTCGTACAGGGCATCCGCGTCACGGCCGTTGTACGGCGAGGACATCAGGGTGATCACGCCGAAGGCGCCGAGGCTGGTGATCACGTAGGTGACCAGGTACACGCCGATGGCTTCCACGGCCAGACCCTTGCTCGCCACCAGGGCGATCAGCAGGTAACCGAAGTGGGCGATGGACGAGTAACCCAGCAGACGCTTGAGGTTGCTCTGGGTCAGCGCCAGCAGGTTACCGAACAGGATCGACGCGATGGCGATGATGGTCAGCACGTCGCTGAGTACGCCGCTGCTCGCCGCTGGCGAGATCTGGAACAGACGCACCATCACGGCGAACACGGCCACTTTGGATGCGGTTGCCAGGAACGCTGCGACCGGCGCCGGAGCACCCTCGTAAACGTCCGGCGTCCAGAGGTGGAACGGCACCAGCGACAGCTTGAACGCCAGACCGATCAGCATCATGCCCAGGCCCAATTGAGCCAGCGAGCTTGGCAGACCGGTAGCCGCCAGCGCCTGACCGATGCCGACGAAGCTCAGGGAGCCGGAGTCTGCGTACAGCAGCGCCATACCGAACAACAGGAACGCGGAACCTGCCGCCGACAGCACCATGTACTTGATACCGGCTTCCAGCGAACGCTTGTTGAAGAAGGCGTAAGCCACCAGACCGTAGACCGGCACCGACAACAGTTCCAGACCGATGAACAACCCGGCCAGGTGCTGCGCGCTGACCAGAACCAGGCCACCGGCGGCGGCCATCAGGATCAGCAGGTACAGTTCTTCACGGTTGCCCGGGTAACCCGAGCCTCCATCGCCGAGGTAGGCGTGGGCGAGGGTCACACAGGCGAGGGTGGCGACCAGGATCAGCGCCATGTACAGGCAAGCGAAAGTGTCGATCTGCAGCAATGGCGTCACGGCCAGGGGCGCGACTTTCAGGGCCGGCAGGATCGACAGCAAAGCCAGGTTCAGACCCGCCACCGACAGCAGGAAGGTCTGGGAGTGGTTGCGGCGCCAGGCGATCGCCAGCATCACCACGATGATCGTGGCGCTGGTGATCAACAACGGCGCAAGCGCGATAAAGTGTTGAGTCGTGAATTCCATAGCGCTCTTACCGGGCCGAAGCGAGTTGAGTGAAGGCGGTGCCGAGCCACTGCTGCACGCCATGCATCGTCGCGGCAGAGGTATCGAGGAACGGTTGTGGGTACACGCCGATGTAGATCAGCAGTGCAGCCAGACCGACCACCATGATCAGTTCGCGACCGTCCATGCCATGCAGCACCGCGTCCGATTTGGACGGGCCGAAGTAGGCACGGTGAATCATGATCAGCGAGTAGACCGAACCGAACACCAGGCCGGACGTCGCGATGATGGTGACCAACGGCGCAGCAGGGAAGGTGCCGATCAGGATCAGGAACTCACCGACGAAGTTACCGGTGCCCGGCAAGCCCAGCGACGCGGCTGCGAAGAACAGGCTCAGGGCCGGCAGGTAAGCGATCTTCGACCACAGGCCACCCATTTCACGCATGTCGCGGGTGTGGGTGCGTTCGTACAGCTGGCCACTCAGGATAAAGAGTGCGGCTGCCGACAGACCGTGCGCCAGCATCTGCATCACTGCACCTTGCAGTGCCAGTTGGCTGCCGGAATAGATGCCGATCAGTACGAAGCCCATGTGGGAAACGGACGAGAAGGCAATCAGACGCTTGATGTCGGTTTGCGCGAACGCCAGGAACGCACCGTAGAAGATCCCGATCAGACCCAGGGTCATGGCAATCGGCGCGAACTCGGCCGAAGCGTTCGGGAACAGTGGCAGGGCGAAACGCAGCAGGCCGTAGGCCGCGGTCTTCAGCAAGATACCGGCGAGGTCGACGGAACCTGCGGTCGGCGCCTGGGCGTGAGCGTCAGGCAACCAGGAGTGGAACGGTACGACTGGCAGCTTGACCGCGAAGGCGATGAAGAAGCCGAGCATCAGGATGTACTCGGTGGTCATCGACATCTTGGTTTTCAACAGGTCGGCGTAGTTGAAGGTAATCACGCCGGTGTTGTTGAAGTTGACCAGTACCAGGCCCAGGATCGCCACCAGCATGATCAGGCCGGAAGCCTGAGTGAAGATGAAGAACTTGGTTGCCGCGTAGATCCGGGTTTTCTTGCCGTCCGAAGAACTGTGACCCCAGAGCGCGATGAGGAAATACATCGGCACCAGCATCATTTCCCAGAAGAAGAAGAACATGAACAGGTCGAGGGCGAGGAACACGCCGACGACACCGCCCAGGATCCACATCAGGTTCAGGTGGAAGAAGCCAACGTGACGCTGAATTTCTTTCCACGAGCAGAGTACCGACAGGACACCCAGCAGACCGGTCAGCAGGATCATCAGCAGCGACAGGCCGTCGAGGGCCAGGTGCACGCTGATGCCGAAACGCTGGATCCAGACATGCTTGAACTCAAGCACCCAGGTCGGATCGGCGCCAGGCGCCGGAGCAAATGAATAGTCGCCCTGGGCCCACAGCCAGAGGCCGAGTGCGAGTTCCAGGGACATGGTCAACAGCGCAATCCAGCGCGGGAGGGTAGAGCCGAAGCGCTCACCCATCCAGCACAGCAGGCCGCCGATGAAGGGAATCAGGATTAGCCAAGGCAGAATCATGACGGGCTCGTTTCCTTTCGCAAATTCGCAAGGTTCATATCAGACCGCTACCAGCACGACGGCGCCAATGACCAGCACGGCACCCGCAGCCATCGAGGCGGCATACCAACGCAGTTGACCGGTCTCGGTACGGCTCAGGGCGGTGTGACCGCCTTTGGCCATGCGCGGGATCAAACCGATGGTCTGATCGAGCGGGTCATTGCGCAGGATGTGGCTGATCGCCAGGTAAGGTTTGACGAACAGTTTGTCGTAGATCCAGTCGAAGCCCCAGGCAGCGAACCACCAGGCCGAGAGGAAACGGCCGATGCCGCTGTTGGCGATGGCGGTGACGAAGCGACGCTTGCCGAGGAACAGCAGCGCGGCCAGCAGGATACCGGCCAGGGCGATGGCGCCCGAGGCGATTTCCAGACTGTGCTTGGCTTCGCCGCCGGCATGGCCGACGCTTTGCGGCAGCACGCCGTGCAGCGGTGGAACGATCATCGCGCCGATGAAGGTCGACAATACGATCAGCACCGACAGCGGCAGCCAGTGGGCGATGCCGTGACCGGCGTGGGCTTCGGTCTTCGCTTCACCATGGAACGCGATGAAGATCAGGCGGAAGGTGTACAGCGAGGTCATGAACGCGCCGACCAGACCTGCGTAGAGCAGACCGTTGTTGCCGCTGGCGAACGCTTCCCAGAGGATTTCGTCCTTGGAGTAGAAGCCTGCGGTGACCAGTGGCAGGGCCGCCAGGGCCGCGCCGCCGACGATGAAGCTGGCGTAGGCCAGTGGCAGCTTCTTCCACAGACCGCCCATCTTGAAGATGTTCTGCTCGTGGTGGCAGGCAACGATCACCGCACCGGAAGCAAGGAACAGCAGCGCCTTGAAGAAGGCGTGGGTCATCAGGTGGAAGATCGCGCCGTCCCAGGCACCAACGCCCAGGGCCAGGAACATGTAGCCGATCTGGCTCATGGTCGAATAGGCGAGGATGCGCTTGATGTCGGTCTGAACCAGGGCAGCGAAGCCCGCCAGAACCAGGGTCACGCCGCCAACGATGCCCACCAGGTGCAGGATTTCCGGCGCCAGGGTGAACAGGCCGTGGGTACGGGCGATCAGGTAGACACCGGCGGTCACCATGGTTGCGGCGTGGATCAGTGCCGAAACCGGGGTAGGACCAGCCATCGCATCCGCCAGCCAGGTTTGCAGCGGCAGTTGTGCGGATTTACCGACAGCACCACCGAGCAGCATCAGGGTGGCCATGACCATCCAGAAGTCGCCGGCCTGGAATTTCTGCGGTGCCAGCACCAGCAGTTCCTGAACGTTCAGCGTGCCCAGCTGGGCAAACAGAATGAACAGGCCGATGGCCATGAACACGTCACCGATACGGGTCACGATGAAGGCTTTGAGTGCCGCGTTACCGTTGTTGCGGTTGCTGTAGTAGAAACCGATCAACAGGTACGAGCACAGGCCCACGCCTTCCCAACCGAAGTACAGGAACAACAGGTTATCGCCCAGGACCAGGAACAGCATGCTGGCGATAAACAGGTTGGTGTACGCGAAGAAACGCGAGTAACCGTCTTCACCGCGCATGTACCAGGACGCGAACAGGTGGATCAGGAAGCCGACGCCGACAACCACGCCGAGCATGGTCACGGAAAGGCCGTCCAGATACAGCGCGAAGTTCGGCGTGAAGCCTTCCACCGCCATCCACTGCCACAACACCTGGGTGTAGTGACCGCCTTCCGGCGGGGCGACGTTGAATTGCCAGATCACGTAGGCGGTGACGATCGCCGACAGACCGATGGAACCCACGCCGATCAGTGCGGCCAGGTTTTCCGAGATGCGTCCCCGAGAGAACGACAGCAGCAGGAAACCAATGAGAGGGAATACGAAAGTCAGAAAGAGTAGGTTCATCCGCGCATCTCACTGGCAGCGTCGATATCGAGCGTGTGGAAGCGGCGATACAGTTGCAGCAGGATCGCCAGGCCAATACTGGCCTCGGCGGCTGCCAGGCTGATCACCAGGATGAACATGATCTGTCCATCCGGCTGCGCCCAGCGGCTACCGGCCACGATGAACGCGAGTGCAGAGGCGTTCATCATCACTTCAAGACTCATCAGCACGAAGAGGATGTTGCGGCGGACCATCAGGCCGACCAGACCGAGGCAGAACAGGATGCCGGCGACCGCCAGACCATGCTCCATAGGGATAGCAGGCATCGTCATTGCTCCTTGGCTTCGTTGCGGCCCAAGTGGAACGCCGTGACGGCTGCAGCGAGCAGCAGCATCGAGGCGAGTTCGACCACCAGCAGGTAAGGACCGAACAGGCTGATGCCCACGGCCTTGGCGTCTACGGTGGTGTGGCCGATGGCTTCACCGGTCTGGTGGGAGAACAGCACATACAGCAGTTCTACCAGCAGCAGCGCAGCGAGCAGGACCGGGCCACCCCAGATACCGGGCTTGAGCCAGACGCGCTCTTGCTGAACCGAGGCCGGGCCAAGGTTCAGCATCATCACCACGAACACGAACAGCACCATGATGGCGCCAGCGTAGGCGATCACTTCCAGGACACCGGCAAACGGTGCGCCGAGGGCGAAGAACGTCATGGCCACGGCGATCAGCGAAATGATCAGGTAGAGCAGGGCGTGCACAGGGTTGGTGTTGGTGATCACGCGAAGCGTGGACACCACAGCGATACCCGATGCGAAATAGAAAGCGAATTCCATCTTTCTTCCTTAAGGCAGCAAGCTCTTCACGTTGATCGGTTCGGCTTCATTTTGCGCGGAGCCTTTCGGCTTCCCGGCAATCGCCATACCTGCAACACGATAGAAGTTGTAATCAGGGTTTTTGCCGGGGCCGGAGATCAGCAGATCTTCTTTCTCGTAAACCAGGTCCTGACGTTTGAACTCGGCCATTTCGAAATCCGGCGTGAGCTGGATCGCGGTGGTCGGGCAGGCTTCCTCGCAGAGGCCGCAAAAGATGCAGCGCGAGAAGTTGATGCGGAAGAAGTCCGGGTACCAGCGACCGTCTTCGGTTTCAGCTTTCTGCAGCGAGATGCAACCGACCGGGCACGCCACGGCGCACAGGTTGCACGCTACACAGCGCTCTTCACCGTCGGGGTCGCGGGTCAGGACGATACGCCCACGGTAGCGCGGCGGCAGGTAGACCGCTTCTTCCGGGTACTGCAGCGTGTCGCGCTTGCGGAAGGCGTGGCCGAAAATCATCACCAGGCTGCGAAGCTGGGTGTAGAAGCCATGCACGATGTCAAATATGTACTTCATGATTCTCTATCCTCACTGAGCCGCGACGGCGGGCGTGTTGAGCAACACGATCGCAGCGGTCACCAGCATGTTGACGAGGGTCAGCGGCAAGCAGAACTTCCAGCTGAAATCCATCACTTGGTCATACCGTGGGCGCGGAATCGAGGCGCGCAACAGAATGAAGATCATGATGAAGAACGCGGTTTTCAGAGCGAACCAGATGAACGGGATCTGCGGCAGGATGCCGAACGGACCGTGCCAGCCACCGAAGAACAAGGTCACCAGCAGCGCCGAGATCAGCACGATACCGATGTACTCGCCGACGAAGAACATGCCCCATTTCATGCCGGCGTATTCAATGTGGTAACCGTCGGCCAGTTCCTGTTCCGCTTCCGGCTGGTCGAACGGGTGACGGTGAGTCACGGCGACGCCAGCGATGAAGAAGGTCAGGAAACCGAAGATCTGCGGAATGATGAACCACAGGTTCTGCGCTTGGTATTCAACGATGTCGCGCATGTTGAACGAGCCGACCTGGATCACGATGCCCATCAGCGACAAGCCCATGAACACTTCGTACGACACGGTTTGTGCCGAGGCCCGCAAGCTGCCCAGCAGGGCGAACTTGTTGTTGCTCGACCAACCGGCGAACAGCACCGCGTAGACCGACAGGCCAGCCATGGCGAAGAAGAACAGGATGCCGATGTTGATGTCCGCCACGCCCCAGGTCGGGGTGATCGGGATGATCGCGAAGGCAATCAGCAGGGCGCTCATGGCGACTACCGGTGCCAGGGTGAAGATCATCTTGTCGGCGAATGGAGGCGTCCAGTCTTCCTTGAAGAACATCTTGATCATGTCGGCGGCGATCTGGAACGCGCCGAACGGACCCACGCGGTTCGGACCGTAACGGTCCTGCCAGAGGGCGAGCAAGCGACGCTCGACCCAGCTGAGCAGGGCGCCGCAGACCACCACGGCGAGCAGAATCACCACGGCCTTGAGGACCGCGATGATCACGTCGATCACTTCAGGAGTGAACCAGGTCATTGAGCTGCCTCCTGCAGACCGTCAACGGATTTACCGAAAATCGCTGGCGGAATGCCGGCGATGCCCGCAGGCAGTGCGACCAGACCGGCGCCCAGCTCTTCGTTGATGCGCAGCGGCAGACGCAGGGTCTGGCCAGCCACGTTCAGGCTCAGCATGGCACCGTCGTTGACGCCCAGACGGTCGGCTTCGGACTTGGCCAGTGCAACATAAGCCGCCGGAATGCGTTCCTGAACCGGAGCGGCTTTCGAAGAGTTCTCTTCGCTGCCGAACAGGTGGAAGAACGGTACAACCTGCCAGGTACCTGGAGCAGGGTTGAACGCGCGCGGAACACTGGAGAACCAGTTCAGCGAATCACCAGCGCTTTCGATCAGGCGAGTGCCCGGGTCGCCAGCGCGGATGTGACCGCCGACTTCGTCCTGGAACTTGTTCCAGGCTTGCGGCGAGTTCCAGCCCGGAGACCAGGCGAATGGCACTTGCTGACGCGGTTCGGCCGAGCCCGAGTAACCTTCCATCGAGAAGGCAAACGCGGTGTCCTTGTCCTGCGGGGTACGCGGTTCGTGCACGCTGATGTCGGCGCGCATGGCGGTACGACCGGAGTAACGCAGCGGTTCGCGGGCCAGTTTCATGCCCTTGATGCGGAACGCGGCGGACGGTGCGGCATCGACAATGCGATTGAGGATCGAAGTGCTCGAAGCAACGGCGGCGGTGGCGTGGTCCAGCTGGGTCCAGTCAATCGGCTGGTTCAGCAGGGTGGCGCGCAGGGCATGCAGCCAGCGCCAGCCTTCGTGAACAAGGATGCTGGCATCCATGTACTTCGGATCGAAAACCTGGAAGAAGCGCTGGGCGCGACCCTCCTGGCTGACCAGAGTACCGTCGCCCTCGGCGAAGCTGGCGGCTGGCAGAACCAGATGCGCGCGATCGCTGGTGGCAGTCTTCTGATGGTCGGCGACGATCAGCACTTTGGCAGCGGCCAGGGCAGCATCGACCTTGGCTTTATCGGTGCGGGTGTACAGATCGTTTTCCAGCACGACAATGGCGTCGGCACGGCCAGAGATCACGGCTTGCAGCGCGGCATCGACCGATTCACCACCGAGCATGGCCAGGCCGAGGCTGTTGGCCTCCGGCACGATCAGGCTGATGGAACCGTTCTTCTCGCGCAGCTTCAAGGCTTTGGCGATGTTCGCGGCGGCTTCGATCAGGGCTTTGGAGCCCAGGGAAGTACCGGCGATGATCAGCGGGCGCTTGGCCGCGAGCAGGGCGTCGGCGATGCGCTTGGCCAGTTCGAGGGCTTCGGCGTCCAGGCCTTCAACGGCCGGTGCGCTGGCGTCGAGGGCGTGAGCCACGGCGAAACCGATGCGGGCCAGGTCGTCTGGAGCGGCGTGAACGCACTCTTCGGCGATGTCGTCGAGCTTGGTTTCAGCCAGGCTGGCGATGAACAGCGGGTTCATCGCGTGCTGACCGATGTTCTTCACCGCGGCGTCGAGCCAAGGCTGAACGCGCATAGCGTCGGCCATGTCTTCAGCTTTGCCTTTGACCGATTGACGCAGGGACAGGGCCATGCGCGCAGCAGTCTGGGTCAGGTCTTCACCGAGGACGAACACGGCGTCGTGGTCTTCGATGTCGCGCATGTTCGGCACTGGCAGCGGGCTGTCTTTGAGCACTTGCAGGACCAGTCGGATGCGCTCCAGTTCGGACGCTTCGATACCGGAGTAGAAGTGCTCGGCACCGACCAGCTCGCGCAACGCGTGGTTGCTTTCGAGGCTGGCGCGAGGCGAACCGATACCGACGATGTTGCGACCGCGCAGCAGGTCGGCGGCTTTATCCAGCGCTTCGTCGAGGCTCAGCTTGGCGCCGTTGGCCAGCAATGGCTGACGTGGGCGGTCTTCGCGGTTGACGTAGCCATAGCCGAAACGGCCACGGTCGCACAGGAAGTACTGGTTCACCGAACCGTTGAAACGGTTTTCGATGCGACGCAGTTCGCCGTAACGCTCGCCCGGGGAGATGTTGCAACCGCTTGAGCAGCCATGGCAGATGCTCGGCGAGAACTGCATGTCCCACTTGCGGTTGTAACGCTCGGAGTGAGTCTTGTCGGTGAACACACCGGTCGGGCAGACCTCGGTGAGGTTGCCGGAGAACTCGCTTTCCAGGGTGCCGTCTTCAACGCGACCGAAGTACACGTTGTCGTGGGCGCCGTACACACCGAGGTCGGTGCCGCCAGCGTAGTCTTTATAGAAGCGCACGCAGCGGTAGCAAGCGATGCAGCGGTTCATCTCGTGGGAAATGAACGGGCCCAGTTGCTGGTTCTGGTGGGTACGCTTGGTGAAGCGGTAACGGCGCTCATTGTGGCCGGTCATTACCGTCATGTCTTGCAGGTGGCAGTGACCGCCTTCTTCACAGACCGGGCAGTCGTGAGGGTGGTTGGTCATCAACCATTCAACAACACTGGCGCGGAAGGCCTTGGACTCTTCATCTTCGATGGAGATCCAGGTGCCGTCGGTGGCAGGCGTCATGCAGGACATCACGATACGACCACGGGTGTCGTTCTCGTCGGTGTACTGCTTGACTGCGCACTGGCGGCAAGCGCCAACGCTGCCTAGGGCAGGGTGCCAGCAGAAATAAGGAATATCGAGGCCTAGCGACAGACATGCCTGTAACAGGTTGTCTGCCCCATCGACTTCGAGCTCTTTGCCGTCTACGTGGATAGTGGCCATGGTTCAAAGTTCTTCGTTGGCCCGGTGTCAGCGGGCGTGGCTAATGGAATCTTGTTATCCGCGTGAATCAACACAGCCGTTAAAGGCGTCATCACACGAAAAGCGAAGGGCACGGACCCTTCGCCTTTTTTAAGCGTTTACGCGCCGACTACGATCGGCCTTGCCAGAGGCGGGACGGCGGCGCTGACAGGCGCGATACCGGCTTCGAACTCTGGACGGAAGTATTTGATTGCGCTGCCCAACGGCTCCACGGCGCCCGGTGCGTGAGCACAGAACGTCTTGCCTGGGCCGAGGAAGCCGACCAGACCCAGCAGGGTCTCGATGTCGCCTGGCTGGCCTTCGCCATTCTCGATGGCCATCAGCAGCTTGACGCTCCATGGCAAGCCATCGCGGCACGGGGTGCAGAAGCCACAGGATTCGCGGGCGAAGAACTGCTCCATGTTGCGCAGCAGGGACACCATGTTGACGCTGTCGTCCACCGCCATGGCCAGGCCGGTACCCATACGGGTGCCCACTTTGGCGATGCCGCCGGCGTACATTTGTGCGTCCAGGTGTTCCGGCAACAGGAAGCCGGTACCGGCGCCGCCAGGCTGCCAGCACTTGAGCTTGTAACCGTCGCGCATGCCGCCAGCGTAGTCTTCGAACAGCTCGCGACCGGTGACGCCGAACGGCAGTTCCCACAGGCCCGGGTTCTTGACCTTGCCGGAGAAGCCCATGAGCTTGGTGCCCATGTCTTCGCTGCCTTCACGGGCCAACGATTTGTACCAGTCCACGCCGTCGGCAATGATTGCCGGCACGTTGCACAGGGTTTCAACGTTGTTCACGCAAGTCGGCTTGCCCCACACGCCAACGGCGGCAGGGAAGGGCGGCTTGGAGCGCGGGTTGGCACGGCGGCCTTCGAGGGAGTTGATCAGCGCGGTTTCTTCACCGCAGATGTAACGCCCGGCACCGGTGTGGACGAACAGCTCGAAATCGAAGCCACTGCCCAGGATGTTCTTGCCCAGCAGGCCTGCTGCCTTGGCTTCTTCCACGGCACGGTTCAGGTGCTTGGCGGCGGTGGTGTATTCGCCACGCAGGAAGATGTAGCCACGGTAGGTTTTCAGTGCGCGGGCACTGATCAGCATGCCTTCGATCAGCAGATGGGGCAGTTGCTCCATCAGCATGCGGTCTTTCCAGGTGTTCGGCTCCATTTCATCCGCGTTGCACAGCAGGTAGCGGATGTTGATGGATTCGTCCTTGGGCATCAGGCCCCACTTCACTCCCGTGGGGAAGCCTGCACCGCCGCGACCCTTGAGGCCGGCGTCTTTCACGGTCTGGACGATGTCGTCCTGAGCCATGTCGGCGAAAGCCTTGCGCGCAGCGGCGTAACCGTTCTTGGCCTGGTACTCGTCGAGCCATACGGCTTCGCCGTCGTCACGCAGACGCCAGGTCAGCGGATGAGTCTCGGCCGAACGCTTGATGCGGTTGGCCGGACCGAAAGAAGTCAGGGTCATACGTAGCCCTCGAGCAATTTGGCAACGCCTGCTGGCTGCACATCACCGAACGTGTCGTCGTCGATCATCAACGCCGGCGCCTTGTCGCAGTTGCCGAGGCAGCAGACCGGCAGCAGGGTGAAACGACCGTCGGCGGTGGTTTGACCCAGGCCGATGCCGAGCTTGCTCTGGATTTCGCTGACCACGGACTCGTGGCCGCCGATGTAGCAGACCATGCTGTCGCAGACGCGAATGATGTGACGGCCGACCGGCTGACGGAAGATCTGGCTATAGAAAGTCGCAACGCCTTCAACGTCGCTCGCCGGGATGCCGAGGATCTCGCCGATGGCGTACAGAGCGCCGTCCGGTACCCAGCCACGTTCCTTCTGGACGATCTTCAAGGCTTCGATCGACGCCGCGCGCGGGTCTTCGTAGTGATGCAGCTCGTGCTCGATGGCCGAGCGCTCGGTTTCACTCAAGGTGAAACGGTCTGTCTGGATAAGCGTGCTGTTCATGCTTAGCGGTCCACGTCGGCCATAACGAAATCGATACTACCCAGGTACGCAATCAAGTCCGCGACCATGCTGCCTTTGATCACCGAAGGGATCTGCTGCAGGTGCGGGAAGCTTGGGGTACGAATCCGGGTGCGGTAGCTCATGGTGCCGCCATCGCTCGTCAGGTAATAACTGTTGATGCCCTTGGTCGCTTCGATCATCTGGAAGGATTCGTTGGCCGGCATTACCGGGCCCCACGAAACTTGCAGGAAGTGCGTGATCAAGGTTTCGATGTGCTGCAGGGTGCGCTCTTTCGGCGGCGGCGTGGTCAGCGGGTGATCCGCCTTGTACGGGCCTTCCGGCATGTTGCGCATGCACTGCTCGATGATCTTGATGCTCTGGCGCATCTCCTCGACGCGCACGATGCAGCGGTCGTAGGCATCGCCATTGGCGGCCAGCGGCACTTCGAATTCGAAGTTCTCGTAGCCCGAGTACGGACGCGCTTTACGCAGGTCGAAATCGCAACCGGTCGAACGCAGGCCTGCACCGGTGACGCCCCATTCCAGGGCCTCTTTGGTGTTGTAGGCGGCGACGCCGATGGTCCGGCCACGCAGGATGCTGTTGTCCAGTGCGGCTTTCTGGTATTCGTCCAGACGCTTTGGCATCCATTCGACGAAGTCTTTAACCAGTTTTTCCCAGCCGCGCGGCAGGTCGTGGGCGACACCACCGATGCGGTACCAGGCCGGGTGCAGGCGGAAACCGGTAATGGCTTCGATCACCGTGTACGCCTTCTGGCGGTCGGTGAAGGTGAAGAACACCGGAGTCATGGCGCCGACGTCCTGGATGTAGGTACCCAGGAACAGCAGGTGGCTGGTGATCCGGAAGAACTCGGCCATCATGATGCGGATGACGTCGACCTTCTCGGGCACCTTGATGCCGGCCAGCTTCTCGACCGAGAGCACGTACGGCAGGTTGTTCATCACGCCGCCGAGGTAGTCGATACGGTCGGTGTACGGGATGAAGCTGTGCCAGGACTGACGCTCGGCCATTTTCTCGGCACCACGGTGGTGGTAACCGACATCCGGCACGCAGTCGACGATCTCTTCACCGTCCAGCTGCAGGATGATGCGGAATGCACCGTGCGCCGAAGGGTGGTTCGGGCCGAGGTTGAGGAACATGTAGTCCTCGTTCGGGCCGGAGCGCTTCATGCCCCAGTCTTCAGGCTTGAAGCGCGCGGCTTCTTCCTCAAGCTGTTGCTTGGCCAGCGTCAGGCTGAACGGATCGAACTCGGTGGCACGGGCCGGGAAGTCCTTGCGCAGCGGGTGACCTTCCCAGGTCGGTGGCATCATGATGCGCGTCAGGTGCGGGTGGCCTTTGAAGTCGATGCCGTACATGTCCCAGACTTCGCGCTCGTACCAGTTGGCGTTCGGCCAGATGCTGGTAACGGTTGGCAAGCTGAGATCGCTTTCGGACAGCGCGACCTTGATCATGACGTCGCTGTTACGCTCGATCGACATCAAGTGGTAGAACACGGAGAAGTCGGCGCCGCTTGGCAGCCCTTGACGCTTGGTGCGCAGACGCTCGTCCACGCCGTGCAGGTCATAGAGCATGACGTACGGCTTGGGCAGGTTGCGCAGGAAAGTCAGGACTTCGACGAGTTTGGCGCGGGCAACCCAAAGCACCGGCATGCCGGTGCGGGTAGCCTGGGCGGTGAACGCCTCCGGGCCAAAACGGTTGTTCAGTTCGACGACCACATCCTGGTCGTCTGCCTTGTAAGGCGGGATGTACAGAGCACTGCCTGTAGTCATGGTTATTTATCGCTTTCGGTCAACGTAAAGAATGAAGCCAGGTTCTCGTTCTATTAAAGAAGCAGATCTGGATCAGACTTCGTCGGGGCTGCGCAGGTTGGTGACTGCGATTCGCTGTTCGCGGCGCTTTTCCTTCTCGGAAGGCATCTCGGCGCGGTATACGCCTTGATCACCAACGACCCAGGAAAGCGGACGACGCTCCTGTCCAATCGACTCTTGCAACAGCATCAGGCCTTGCAGGAAAGCTTCAGGACGAGGCGGGCAGCCAGGCACGTAGACGTCCACGGGCAGGAACTTGTCCACCCCTTGAACGACCGAGTAGATGTCGTACATGCCACCGGAGTTGGCGCACGAACCCATGGAGATAACCCACTTGGGCTCGAGCATTTGCTCGTAGAGACGCTGAATGATCGGCGCCATCTTGATGAAGCAGGTACCGGCGATAACCATGAAATCCGCCTGGCGCGGCGATGCCCGGATAACCTCGGCGCCAAAGCGCGCGATGTCGTGGGGCGCCGTGAAGGCGGTGGTCATTTCCACGTAGCAGCAAGAAAGACCGAAGTTATACGGCCACAGGGAGTTCTTGCGCCCCCAGTTGATCGTGCCGTTAAGCACGTCTTCGAGCTTGCCCATGAAAATGTTTTTGTGGACTTGATCTTCTAACGGATCGGAAACGGTTTCCCGTTCGCCGATCGGATACTGCTCGTTAGGAGCATCGGGGTCGATCCTGGTGAGATTGTATTGCATTGCCAAAGCCTCATTGTTTCAGCTTCGCTTGCCGCTTGCGCCGAGCTTCCGGAGCCCAGTCAAGGGCGCCCACTCGGAATAGGTAGACAAGGCCTGCCAACAGAATTGCTATGAAAACGAGAGCTTCGACGAATCCGGTCCAGCCGCTTTCGCGGACGGACACAGACCATGCAAAGAGAAAAAGGGCTTCGATATCGAAGATCACGAAGAGCATCGCGACCAGATAGAATTTGGCTGAGAGCCGCAAGCGGGCGCCACCTGTAGGTAGCATGCCGGACTCGAACGGTTCGTTTTTGCTGCGGCCCCAGGCTTTTGACCCAAGGAGGCTGGAGACGCCCAGCATGAAGGCGCAAAGGCCGACGACGCCTAGAAGGAAAATGGCAAAGCCCCAGTTGTGGGCCATGAGTCCTGTCGCTTCGGGCATGCTGGTAATCCTTAACAGAGAGCAAAGGTCTCTGAGCTTGAAAAAGTAACAACGCAGTGACGATATGTCGCAGCAATCAATCCCGCTGATTTTATGGCTAAACACCCGGCAAGTAAAATTCCTATAGCGAAATTTATTATAGGAATAAGGACATAGCGCACTGGAAACCCCCCACAGGCCTTGCCCCTTGGGCATTAGCCGGCATTTCGTGAATTATGTTTTGTTGGGAATGTAACGAACATCGTTTGCGCTAAATGATAATCAATATTGTTTGGCGTGGTTTTTAAAGTGTTTATCCGGCAAGTGCGCAGGAAGTTGCCTTATATGCGCGTTACTGCAAGTAGAGGCGGTGAGCGTCTTAGTGGATTTTTCTGACAGTCGCAGCGCTCTGGATCAAAGATTTCGACCAGGCAGTGATCGTGATTGTGACGCATAACCCGTAGGAGCTGGCTTGCCAGCGAAGGCGTCCGTTCATTCAGTGCATGGCTTTCGGGCCTCTTCGCTGGCAAGCCAGCTCCTACAAGGGACGGTGAAATCCCAGGCAAAAAAACGCCCCGAACCAGTCGAGGCGTCAGATTTTCAGCGTTGCGGTTTCTAATCGGTCCGCAGCGGCCGTTTACTCAAGCGAAGCAGATCAGTGGAACTGTTCTTCTTCAGTCGAACCGGTCAGTGCGGTTACCGAAGACGAGCCACCCTGGATCACGGTGGTCATGTCGTCGAAGTAGCCGGTGCCCACTTCCTGCTGGTGAGCCACGAAGGTGTAGCCCTTCGAAGCGTCAGCGAATTCCTGCTCTTGCAGCTTCACGTAGGCAGTCATGTCGTTGCGGGCGTAGTCGTGCGCCAGGTTGAACATGCTGTGCCACATGTTGTGAATGCCGGCCAGGGTGATGAACTGGTGCTTGTAGCCCATGGCGGACAGTTCGCGCTGGAACTTGGCGATGGTCGCGTCGTCCAGGTTTTTCTTCCAATTGAAGGAAGGCGAGCAGTTGTACGACAGCAGTTGGTCCGGGTATTCCTTTTTGATCGCTTCAGCGAAGCGACGAGCCTCGTCCAGGTCTGGCTTGGCAGTTTCGCACCAGATCAGGTCGGCGTACGGAGCGTAAGCCAGGCCACGGGCGATTGCCTGGTCCAGGCCGGCGCGTACTTTGTAGAAGCCTTCCTGGGTGCGTTCGCCAGTCACGAATGGCTGGTCGTACGGGTCGCAGTCCGACGTCAACAGGTCGGCGGCGTTAGCGTCGGTACGAGCCAGGATGATGGTCGGAGTACCGGCAACGTCAGCAGCCAGACGGGCAGCGGTCAGCTTCTGTACAGCTTCCTGGGTAGGAACCAGTACCTTGCCGCCCATGTGGCCGCATTTTTTCACGGAAGCCAGTTGGTCTTCGAAGTGAACGCCGGCGGCGCCAGCTTCGATCATGCTCTTCATCAGCTCGTAAGCGTTCAGTACGCCGCCGAAACCGGCTTCAGCGTCAGCAACGATTGGAGCGAAGTAGTCGATGTAGCCGTCATCGCCCGGGTTCTTGCCGGCTTTCCACTGGATCTGGTCGGCACGACGGAACGAGTTGTTGATGCGCTTGACCACGGTTGGAACCGAGTCCACCGGGTACAGCGACTGGTCCGGGTACATCGATTCGGCGGAGTTGTTGTCCGCAGCAACTTGCCAGCCCGACAGGTAGATCGCCTGAATACCAGCTTTGACTTGTTGTACAGCCTGGCCGCCGGTCAGGGCGCCCATGCAGTTGACGAAATCTTTCTCTGGACGGAAGGCTGGCTTGGCACCCTGGGTGACCAGGTTCCACAGCTTCTCGGCGCCCATTTTTGCAAAGGTGTGCTCAGGTTGAACCGAGCCACGCAGACGGACGACGTCAGCAGCGGAGTAAGTGCGTGTCACGCCTTTCCAGCGCGGGTTTTCAGCCCAGTCTTTTTCGAGGGCTGCAATTTGCTGTTCGCGTGTCAGTGCCATGGAGATAAACCTCGTCGCGTCTTTTATGAAAAGTTGTACTGCGGTGGAAAATTCCTGCGCTCGCTGACCAGAAGCTTAGTGGGTCAGGTCGGGTCCGGCGGGGAGGGCGACGGGATGAACGATGGGCTCGAGGGGAAGTGAGCAGGTAAAGGCGAACTGCGGGCGCATTCGGGCGTCGTGGGCCTTGGTACGAACATCAGTGTGGTGCCGGGTTACCTATTACGCTTCCGTCCCTCGGGACAACTTCGTTCCAGTCGACAACCTCGTCAAACACACCTTGTGGGCGGTACAGACACGAAGCGGTTCGCGGGGGGTAGATGCGAACATCGCCTCGAAGGCCCTTGCCAGGGCCTCTGATTAGCGGGAGCGAGGCCATCATGCCTTTGCTTTTTTGGCTCGTCAAACGTTTTGTAGTGCTTTTTTTCAGGCACTACATCTTTGGTCTAATACGACTCCTCAGTCAGTTTTTGGTGCTTTAGTCCAGGGTGTCGACTTTCACCCGCAGTGTCATGTCGTCGCGGCTTTGGGTCGAGTAGCTGCGGGCTGTGCCTTGTTTGTCGGCCTGTGTCTGGCCATTCACCCCGGCCAGCAGGATCCACTCGCCAAGGCGACCGGTGACGGTTGTGTCGGTACTTTGCACGTTCACTACATCGGGACGTTCCTGGCTCATGCGGTCACGGTTGGTGCTGATCGACAGGTGAACGATGTCGCCGGTGACGTTGGCGGTGACGTAGAAGCCTTGAGTGACGTTGCGGTATTCAGTCTGGCTGCGCAGATCGCCGTAGGAGTCGGACTGCGAGCTGGTCAGCGGCACGCTCTGGCCGACCTGGATCAGTGCGGGGGTGCCTTCACTGGCCTGCACTTGCTGAGTGCTGCCGTCACGACTATCGGTGCTGTAACTGATGATGCGGGTCTGGTTTGGCTTGGCGCCGTTCACCGAGTAACCCTGATCACCCTGAGCGTTGCTGTCGCTGGTGTCGACCGTGATCAGCAGGCGTTTGGGTGCGGTGTCGAGTTGCGAGATCAGGGTTTTAAGTTCGTCGATCTTGCGTTGATCAGCGTTGACAATGAGTTGATTGCCGTAGGCGCTGACCTGCCCGTCCTTGCCGATGAAATCCTGCGCCACCGGCAGCAGGTCGGCGCTGGTGCGGTTGTTCAGGGGCACGATTTCAGTGGCTGCCATGACCGAAAAACTGCAGGTCACCAACAGGGTGGTGAGCAGGGTGCGTAGGGACATATCCGTTATCTCCGACTTTGTGGTGTGTGTAGGAGCGAGCTTGCTCGCGATGGGCGTGAACGATATCGCGCGTTGTCTGGAAAGAATGCGGCGCCCTCAAGTTCATCGCGAGCAAGCTCACTCCTACAGGTGTTGATAGTGCCAGTTTGTCGGCCGTGGGTGGGTTTAGTTGAATGGTAGACAGCAAAACGCCCCGGCATCCGGAGATGGCGGGGCGTTTTGTGGTGTTTGCATGCAGCTTTTGTGGCGAGGGAGCAAGCTCCCTCGCCACAAGGTCTTAAGCAGAATGGCGAACCATGTCTACGTGCGGAATCCCTGCTTCCAGGAACTCTTCACTGACCATGTGAAAACCCAGGCGCTCATAGAACGCCGTGGCTTGAACCTGAGCGCTCAGCATCTGCTGCTTCAGTCCGCGCTCTTCGGCTTCACTGATTACCGCGTGCATCAGTGCATCGCCAACCTTCAAGCCGCGCCAGTCCTTGAGCACCGATACCCGGCCGATGTGACCGTCGGGCAGCAGGCGGGCGGTGCCAATCGGAAAGTCGCCTTCGTAGGCGAGGAAATGCACTGCATCAATGTCGTCAGCGTCCCATTCCAGTTCTGGTGGTACGGACTGCTCGGCGACGAACACCGTCTCACGAATGCGCCGGATCTCGGCGTTGTCCTTTTGCCAGTCTGCGACACGTACGTGAATCTTATTCATCGGCAAACCCCAGGCTTCCTTGCTTGACCAGTTCGCACAACAGGCCGCGGCCGTCTTCGTCGCTCAGCCAATCGCCAAGGTTGTCGGTGTGCAGTGCGTCGGCGGCGCAGATCATCTTCAGCAGCTCGCGCAGTTTGCCCGGCAGATAACGGCTCTGGCCGCTGGCGAACAGCAGCAGGTCGTCATCAACTTCCGACCAGGCCAGGCGTGCGCTCGGGTTGCGGATCAGCACCGCACCTTCTTCCAGTGCACTGAGGACGTCTTCTTCTGCGACGTCTTCCGGACCGGCCACCAGCTCCGGATAGCGCGGCTCGGTCATGAACTGGCCGAACCAGGTCAGCAGCAGGCGTTCGTCGCTCATGTGTTCGGCCAGCAGGCTTTTCAGGCGATCGAGGGCGTCATGCTGGATCTGGTGCGGATCGGCCACAGGCTGGGCGTCGGCGTCGGTGTAACGCTCTTCGTCCGGCAGGAACTGGCTGAGGAAGTCGGTGAAGTGGGTCAGTACTTCAGCGGCGCTCGGTGCACGGAAGCCGACGGAGTAGGTCAGGCAGTCGTCGACGGCTACGCCGCAGTGAGCCAAGCGTGGCGGCAGATACAGCATGTCGCCCGGTTCCAGTACCCACTCATCGGTGGCTTCGAATTCGGCGAGGATGCGCAAGTCCGCGTGTTGCAGCAGCGGGCTTTCGGAGTCGCACATCTGGCCGATCTTCCAGTTGCGCTTGCCGTGGCCTTGCAGCAGGAATACGTCGTAGTTGTCGAAGTGTGGACCGACACTGCCACCCGGGGCGGCGAAGCTGATCATCACGTCGTCGATGCGCCAGCTCGGCAGGAAGCGGAAATTTTCCAGCAGTTCACTGACTTCCGGCACGAACTGGTCAACGGCTTGAACCAGCAAGGTCCAGTCACGTTCCGGCAGCTTGCTGAATTCATCTTCGGCGAACGGGCCGCGACGCAGTTCCCATGGGCGCTCGCCATTCTCGATGATCAGGCGCGATTCGACTTCTTCTTCCAGCGCCAGGCCGGCCAATTCGTCGGCGTCGATCGGGCTTTCGAAATCAGGAATGGCCTGGCGGATCAGCAGCGGTTTTTTCTGCCAGTAGTCGCGCAGGAACTCGCGTGCCGTGATGCCGCCCAGAAGTTGCAGAGGAATGTCAGGATTCATGTGTAACCTATTGAAAAAAAGCACTTTCCATACGGGAATAAAAACGCCCGGCGCGGCCGGGCGTCTTAAAGGGGTCTAGCGGTCGATCAGATGCGTTTGGCTTGCTCTACAGCGTTACCGATGTAGTTGGCCGGGGTGAGCAATTTCAGCTCAGCCTTGGCGGCGGCCGGCATATCCAGGCCGTCGATGAAAGTTTGCAACGCTTCAGGGCTGATGCCCTTGCCGCGGGTCAGTTCTTTCAGCTTTTCATACGGGTTTTCGATGTTGTAGCGACGCATCACGGTCTGGATCGGCTCGGCCAATACTTCCCAGCAAGCGTCCAGGTCAGCGGCAATCTTCTGCGCGTTGAGCTCCAGCTTGCTGATGCCTTTGAGGCTGGCTTCGTACGCGATCACGCTGTGGGCGAAGCCGACACCGAGGTTGCGCAGGACGGTGGAGTCGGTCAGGTCGCGCTGCCAGCGGGAGATCGGCAGCTTGCTTGCCAGGTGCTGGAACAGTGCGTTGGCGATACCCAGGTTGCCTTCGGAGTTTTCGAAGTCGATCGGGTTGACCTTGTGCGGCATGGTCGACGAGCCGATTTCGCCAGCGATGGTGCGCTGTTTGAAATAACCCAGGGAGATGTAGCCCCAGATGTCGCGGTCGAAGTCGATCAGGATGGTGTTGAAGCGTGCGATCGCGTCGAACAGCTCGGCAATGTAGTCGTGCGGTTCGATCTGCGTGGTGTACGGGTTGAAGCCCAGGCCCAGCTCGTCTTCGATGAAGGCGCGGGCGTTTTCTTCCCAGTCGATCTCAGGGTAGGCCGACAGGTGGGCGTTGTAGTTGCCGACAGCGCCGTTGATCTTGCCCAGCAGCGGAACGGCAGCGACTTGAGCGATTTGACGCTCCAGACGGTAAACCACGTTCGCCAGTTCTTTGCCCAGGGTGGTCGGCGAGGCCGGTTGACCGTGGGTGCGCGACAGCATTGGCACGTCGGCGAAGCGGATGGCCAGTTCGCGGATGGCGTTGGCGGTCTGGCGCATCAGCGGCAGCATCACGTCATCACGGCCTTCGCGCAGCATCAGAGCGTGGGACAGGTTGTTGATGTCCTCGCTGGTGCAGGCAAAGTGGATGAACTCGCTGACCTTGGCCAGTTCCGGCAGCTTGGCCGCTTGCTCTTTGAGCAGGTACTCGATGGCTTTGACGTCGTGGTTGGTGGTGCGCTCGATCTCCTTGACACGCTCGGCGTGCTCCAGAGAGAAGTTTTCCGCCAGGGTGTTCAGCACAGCGTTGGCTTCGGCGGAGAACGCCGGCACTTCGCTGATGGCAGGGTGAGCGGCCAGGCGCTGGAGCCAGCGCACTTCAACCAGAACGCGGGCACGGATCAGGCCGTACTCGCTGAAAATTGGGCGCAGGGCCTGGGTTTTGCCGGCGTAGCGGCCGTCAACAGGGGAAACCGCAGTGAGCGAAGAGAGCTGCATGGGGTGTTCTCGGACAGTCGGGCAACGAAATGGGGCGCGTATCATACATGAAAAAATCCGCCGGTCCGTCGCCAACTGACCGGCGTATTACGCGTATTGCTAAGTTCGGTTCCGTCGATGCGGGTTATTCGTTACGCATCAAGGGGTAAAGCTCTTTCAGCAGTTTGCGGCGGCTGATCACCAGCTGCCACCGATGCCCGCCCAATTGCCGCCACAGGCGTGCCGAACGAATGCCGGCGAGCAGCAGGGCGCGAATTTTCGAGGCGTTGCTCGGTTGTTGCAGATTGCGCATGTCGCCGTGCACCTGGATGCGTTGGCGCAGGGTGCTCAGGGTGTCCTGGTACAGCGCGCCGCACGCGGCGATCACGTTTTCGTGGGCCGGGCCGAAGTGTTCGACCTGTGACTGGATCTGCGGCAGGCGTTTGCCGATCACGTCCAGCATGTCGCCGCGCTTGGCCAGCTGACGCTCAAGACCCAGCATGGCCAGCGCATAGCGCAGCGGCTCGCGCTGGAGGGTGCTCGGGTCGCGTTCGAGGGCGCCGATCAATGCGCGATAGCCTTCGCGCAGATTGAGGTCGTCGCCGCCGTAGACTTCCAGTGTGTCCTTGGGGTCGCGGATCAACAGGCTGCCGAGCATGCAGGTCAGGCCGGCTTCACTGGTCTGGCCGGTCTTGGCGATCTTGTCGACCAGCACGGCGGCGAGGAATACGCCGCCCAGCGCCGTCAGTTGCTCCTGAATCGGATTCATAGGGCCTGGCCCTTGCTCGTCCACGGCTCAGCGACTTCGATCACGCCGCCGCCGAGGCAGATTTCGCCGTCGTAGAACACCACGGACTGGCCTGGGGTAACCGCGCGTTGCGGATCATCGAAGGTCGCGCGATAACCGGTGGCGGTCTTTTCCAGGATGCACGGCTGGTCGCTCTGGCGATAACGAACCTTGGCGGTCAGTTTGCGCGGCTGGCTCAGGTCGACCGGGTTGACCCAATAGATGTCCGAAGCGAGCAGGGCGCGGGAGAACAACCATGGATGGTCATTGCCCTGGCCGACGATCAGCTCGTTGTGTTCCAGGTCTTTGATCAGCACGTACCACGGCTCGTCACTGGCGTCTTTCAAGCCGCCAATGCCCAGGCCCTGACGCTGGCCGATGGTGTGGTACATCAAGCCGTGGTGGCGGCCGATGATCTCGCCTTCGGTGGTCTTGATTTCGCCCGGTTGCGCCGGGAGGTACTGCTTGAGGAAGTCGCTGAAGCGGCGCTCGCCGATAAAGCAGATTCCGGTGGAGTCCTTTTTCTTGGCGGTCGCCAGTTCGTATTTCTCGGCAATCGCGCGTACTTGCGGTTTTTCCAGCTCACCGACCGGGAACAGGGTCTTGGCGATCTGTTCACCGCCGACGGCGTGCAGGAAGTAGCTCTGATCCTTGTTCGGGTCCAGGCCTTTGAGCAGTTCGGTGCGGCCGTCGATGTCGCGGCGACGCACGTAGTGGCCGGTGGCGATCAGGTCGGCGCCGAGTACCATGGCGTAGTCGAGGAACGCCTTGAACTTGATCTCGCGGTTGCACAGGATGTCCGGGTTCGGCGTGCGACCGGCCTTGTATTCGGCCAGGAAATGCTCGAACACGTTGTCCCAGTACTCTGCCGCGAAGTTGGCGGTGTGCAGCTTGATGCCAATCTTGTCGCACACGGCTTGTGCATCCGCCAGGTCATCCATGGCGGTGCAGTATTCCGTTCCATCGTCTTCTTCCCAGTTCTTCATGAACAGGCCTTCCACCTCATAACCCTGCTCGATCAGCAGGAGGGCAGAAACGGAGGAGTCCACGCCGCCGGACATGCCGACAATGACGCGCTTCTTTTGTGTGTCAGAAGGGGCTGGATCACGCATAGGAATTTAATGAGTGTCTTGAAAAAGGACGCGATTCTATCAGGCTGGAGCCTGCATGGCTAAAGAGAAGGACGGATCAATTCGAGGCCGAAGTGAATGCCTGCCAGATAGTCGTCGATGCAGTGGATGATCAGCTCGCTGCGCCAGTTGTCGCGCTGCTCGATTAATTCTTCGCGGGTCAACCACTTGGCGCCGACGATGCCGTCGTCCAGTTGATAATCCGGGTGGTGTTTGAGCGGTTTGGCGATAAAGCAGACCCGCTGGTAGGTCACGCCGTTGCTCGGGGCGGTGTAGAGGTAGATGCCCAGAACGCCGGTCGCTTCGACGTCCCAGCCGGTTTCTTCGAGGGTTTCGCGCACGGCGGCCTCGGTGAGGGTTTCGTTCGGGTCCAGGTGACCGGCGGGCTGATTGAGCACCACGCGCCCGTGCTTGAGCTCCTCGACCATCAGGAAACGGCCGTTGTCTTCGACGATCGTGGCGACGGTGATGTGGGGTTTCCAGTCCATGAGATGTCCTCAATTCTGATGTTGAAATACAAACCTGTAGGAGCCGGCTTGCTGGCGATAGCGGCGTATCAGTCAACGAAGATATGAATGATAAACCGCTATCGCCAGCAAGCCGGCTCCTACAAGGGGGGGTAGCGTAGATCCCCACAAACAGAAACCCCGGCACTGGGCCGGGGCTTCTTTACAGCTTTACAACCTTACACCAGCGCAGCAACCGCCGCGTTGAAGGTTGCGCTTGGGCGCATGGCCTTGCTGATCAGCTCGGCGTCGGCGTGGTAGTAACCGCCGATGTCGACTGGCTTGCCCTGAACGGCGTTGAGTTCGGCAACGATGGTCGCCTCGTTCTCGGTCAGGGTTTTGGCCAGGGTCGCGAACTGCGCTTGCAGTGCAGCATCTTCGGTCTGGGCAGCCAGGGCTTGAGCCCAGTACAGCGCCAGGTAGAAGTGGCTGCCGCGGTTGTCGATGTTGCCGACTTTACGCGATGGCGACTTGTTGTTGTCCAGGAACTGGCCGGTGGCCTGATCCAGGGTCTTGGCCAGAACCAGCGCCTTGGGGTTGTTGTAGTTCACGCCCAGGTGCTCAAGGGAAGCGGCCAGGGCCAGGAACTCACCCAGGGAATCCCAGCGCAGGAAGTTTTCTTCCAGCAGCTGCTGCACGTGCTTCGGTGCCGAACCGCCAGCGCCGGTTTCGAACAGGCCACCGCCGTTCATCAGCGGCACGATCGACAGCATCTTGGCGCTGGTGCCCAGTTCCATGATCGGGAACAGGTCGGTCAGGTAGTCGCGCAGAACGTTGCCGGTCACCGAGATGGTGTCCTTGCCGTCGCGGGTGCGTTGCAGGGTGAATTTCATTGCATCGACCGGCGCCATGATCTGGATGTCCAGACCGGCAGTGTCGTGATCCTTCAGGTAAGCCTGAACTTTCTCGATCACTACGCCGTCGTGGGCGCGCATCGGGTCCAGCCAGAAAATCGCTGGAGTAGCGCTTGCGCGAGCACGGTTGACGGCCAGTTTGACCCAGTCCTGGATCGGCGCGTCTTTGGTCTGGCACATGCGGAAGATGTCGCCGGCTTCAACCGACTGTTCCATCAGCAGGTCGCCCTTGCTGTCGGTGACGCGAACAACGCCGTCAGCCTTGATCTGGAAAGTCTTGTCGTGGGAACCGTACTCTTCGGCTTTCTTCGCCATCAGGCCGACGTTCGGCACGCTGCCCATGGTGGTCGGATCGAACGCACCGTTGGCTTTGCAATCTTCGATCACGGCCTGGTAGATGGTGGCGTAGCAGCGATCCGGGATCACGGCCTTGGTGTCGTGCAGCTGGCCGTCGGTACCCCACATCTTGCCGGAGTCACGGATCATGGCTGGCATCGAGGCGTCGACGATGACGTCGCTCGGCACGTGCAGGTTGGTGATGCCTTTGTCGGAGTTGACCATCGCCAGCGATGGGCGAACAGCGTAGACCGCTTGAATGTCAGCTTCGATCTGCGCTTGCTGCTCGGCCGGAAGGGCCTTGATGCGAGCGTACAGGTCGCCGATGCCGTTGTTCAGGTTGAAGCCGATCTGTGCCAGCACGTCAGCGTGCTTGGTCAGTGCGTCTTTATAGAACTCGGCAACGATCTGGCCGAACATGATCGGGTCGGAGACCTTCATCATGGTGGCTTTCAGGTGAACCGACAGCAGCACGCCTTGGGCCTTGGCGTCTTCGATTTCGGCTGCGATGAAGCTGCGCAGGGCGTTTTTGCTCAGTACCGCGCAATCGAGGATCTCACCGGCTTGTACGGTGGTTTTTGCTTTCAGGACGGTGGTGGTGCCGTCTTGAGCGATCAGCTCGATTTTCACAGCGTCAGCGGCTTCGATCAGGGCAGCTTTTTCGCTGCCGTAGAAATCACCGGTGCTCATGTGCGCGATGTGGGACTTGGAGTCATTGGCCCAGGCGCCCATTTTGTGCGGGTGCTTGCGAGCGTAATTCTTCACCGACAGCGGGGCGCGGCGGTCGGAGTTGCCTTCGCGCAGAACCGGGTTCACGGCGCTGCCCTTGATTTTGTCGTAGCGGGCCTTGGCTTCTTTGTCGGCCTCGCTGGTGACGGTCTCAGGGTAGTCCGGCAGTGCGAAGCCCTGGGCTTGCAGCTCTTTGATCGCGGCTTGCAGTTGCGGAACCGAGGCGCTGATGTTCGGCAATTTGATGATGTTGGCTTCAGGCGTAACGGCCAGGGCGCCGAGTTCGGCGAGGTGGTCGGCTACGGCTTTGTCACCCAGTTGCTCGGGGAAGCTGGCCAGGATGCGCCCTGCAAGAGAGATATCGCGGGTTTCAACGGCGATATCAGCCGAGGCGGTGAACGCCTCTACGATAGGCAACAGTGAATAGGTGGCGAGGGCAGGAGCTTCGTCGGTGAAGGTATAGATGATCTTCGAGCGGGTGGGCATATTCGGATTAACTCTCTCTTCTTTGCTAAAGCGTGCGCAGAAACTCGAGGTGCGCCGGGTAAGCGCGTTCGTTCAAAGTCATCCATGAGCCGAATATCGAGGTTTCGTTGCTGTGATGTTGGGTGCATCAGTAGGGCGTCAAGTAGCCGGACTGCGATAACAGACCGGCTCGTCGGGCCGAAACACTCGTCGTAGAGCTGTTCAGTCCGGCGTGACCCTTTAGTCAGCGGCGGCATTATACATAGGTTGCTGGCAATCTGCCGATGGTTCACACGCGACAAATGTCGTCCATTGGTCTAAAGGTCGCAGGGGCGAGTCAGGCGTAGGGTGATTTGTCGTGCTTGGTTTTGGCGCTTTTCCCTTTGCTTTCAGGCTTGTAGCGCGCGAGTTATGCGGCTTTGGTGCAGATGGGCCGAACATAGGGTTTGCGCGCCGATTTAACTGGGTTACGCTCGAACCAGGCCAGATGTTCAATCCAATCAATGGAGTTCAGCATGGGTTACAAGAAGATTCAGGTTCCAGCCGTCGGCGACAAAATCACCGTCAATGCAGACCATTCTCTCAATGTTCCTAATAACCCGATCATTCCCTTCATCGAAGGCGACGGCATTGGTGTCGACATCAGTCCGGTCATGATCAAGGTTGTCGATGCTGCTGTGAAAAAGGCTTACGGCGGCGAGCGCAAGATTTCCTGGATGGAAGTGTACGCCGGGGAAAAAGCGACCCAGGTTTATGATCAGGACACCTGGCTGCCTCAGGAAACCCTGGATGCGGTCAAGGATTACGTAGTTTCCATCAAGGGCCCTCTGACCACGCCGGTTGGTGGTGGTATCCGTTCCCTCAACGTGGCCCTGCGCCAGCAACTCGACCTGTACGTCTGCCTGCGCCCGGTGCGCTGGTTTGAAGGCGTGCCGAGCCCGGTCAAGAAGCCAGGCGATGTCGACATGACGATCTTCCGTGAGAACTCCGAGGACATCTACGCCGGTATCGAGTGGAAGGCCGGTTCGCCGGAAGCGACCAAGGTCATCAAGTTCCTCAAGGAGGAAATGGGTGTCACCAAGATCCGTTTCGACGAAAACTGCGGCATCGGCGTCAAGCCGGTCTCGCTGCAAGGCACCAAGCGTCTGGCGCGCAAGGCTCTGCAATATGTGGTCGACAACGATCGCGATTCGCTGACCATCGTGCACAAAGGCAACATCATGAAGTTCACCGAAGGTGCCTTCAAGGAATGGGCCTACGAAGTGGCGGCTGAAGAGTTCGGCGCGACCCTGCTCGACGGTGGTCCGTGGATGCAGTTCAAGAACCCGAAAACCGGCAAGAACGTCATCGTCAAGGATGCCATCGCCGATGCCATGCTCCAGCAGATCCTGCTGCGCCCGGCTGAATACGACGTCATCGCAACCCTCAACCTGAACGGCGACTATCTCTCCGACGCCCTCGCGGCAGAAGTGGGTGGTATCGGTATTGCGCCAGGTGCCAACCTGTCCGACACCGTGGCCATGTTCGAAGCCACTCACGGCACCGCGCCGAAGTACGCCGGCAAGGACCAGGTCAACCCTGGTTCACTGATCCTGTCTGCGGAAATGATGCTGCGCCACATGGGCTGGACCGAAGCGGCTGACCTGATCATCAAGGGTACCAATGGCGCAATTTCCGCCAGAACTGTGACCTATGACTTCGAACGTCTGATGGAAGGCGCCACGCTGGTGTCCTCTTCCGGCTTCGGTGATGCGCTGATCTCGCACATGTAACAAAGCAACAGTCACACAAAAACCGCCCGACTCAGTTGATTGATTCGGGCGGTTTTTTATGACTGGATGACGGCGTGGTCTTAGGCCGTCACGGTCTGTTGCTCGGCATGCGTCGCGATTGTCGAAGCCTCTACAGGGTTGCCGATGTTGACGGCGTGCAGACCTTTTGGCCCCTGGATGATTTCGAAAGAGACAGCCTGGCCGGCTTTCAGTGTCTTGTAACCATCCATTTGAATGGCCGAGTAGTGGGCAAACAGGTCTTCTGTTTTGTCGTCCTCATTAATGAAACCGTAACCCTTGGCGTTGTTGAACCATTTGACCTTACCGCTGACCTTGACACCTGACATACCCAACTCCCTCTGCAACAGACTCCATCACTGGAGTATCATCCAGTACATCCGCAGTCGAATCAGTAAATAAGATTGACTCCGCGGACCTTTTTTACCCACTGTGGGCTCTATTGGTTGTAACACCGTTTTGCCGATAGTCAAGCAGACCTGGCACTCGGAGTTGAAAACGCTGATAGCCGCCCCCACCACTGTAATCGAACAACTGACGAACCTTTCTTTCCATGCATGCAATCAGCCAGATTCGACTAACATTCAATCAGGATCGCCCTGATTCACACGACGACGATTCCGCAGGCATTGCTGTTCAGGAGGCCAAGCCTGCACTCCAGGCGCCGCCGATGTACAAGGTGGTTTTGTTTAATGATGACTACACACCGATGGATTTCGTCGTCGAAGTGCTCGAGGTGTTTTTTAACCTGAATCGCGAGCTGGCGACCAAGGTCATGCTAGCCGTCCATACAGAAGGACGGGCAGTATGTGGAGTGTTTACCCGCGACATCGCCGAGACCAAGGCCATGCAGGTCAACCAGTACGCCAGGGAAAGCCAGCATCCGCTACTCTGTGAAATCGAGAAGGACGGTTAATCGCCGACCACTTGGGTATGAGGTGAAGCTATGTTAAACCGCGAGCTCGAAGTCACCCTCAATCTTGCCTTCAAGGAGGCCCGTTCGAAGCGTCATGAGTTCATGACCGTCGAACACCTCCTGCTGGCCCTATTGGATAATGAGGCTGCCGCCACCGTTTTGCGTGCGTGCGGTGCAAACCTCGACAAACTCAAGCATGACCTGCAGGAGTTCATCGACTCCACCACGCCATTGATCCCTGTCCATGACGAGGATCGTGAAACCCAGCCAACCCTGGGCTTCCAGCGTGTACTGCAACGTGCTGTGTTTCACGTACAGAGCTCGGGCAAGCGTGAAGTGACTGGCGCCAATGTGCTGGTCGCGATCTTCAGTGAGCAAGAGAGTCAGGCGGTGTTCCTGCTGAAACAGCAGAGCGTTGCGCGCATTGATGTCGTCAATTACATCGCCCATGGCATTTCCAAAGTGCCGGGGCATGGCGATCACTCTGAAGGTGAGCAAGATATGCAGGACGACGAGGGCGGTGAGTCTTCTTCTTCAGGCAATCCTCTGGATGCTTATGCCAGCAACTTGAACGAACTCGCGCGCCAGGGTCGTATCGATCCGCTGGTGGGGCGTGAGCTGGAAGTCGAGCGCGTCGCGCAGATCCTGGCGCGTCGTCGCAAAAACAATCCGCTGCTGGTGGGCGAGGCGGGCGTGGGTAAAACCGCGATTGCCGAAGGCCTGGCCAAGCGCATTGTCGACAATCAAGTGCCGGATTTGCTGGCCAACAGCGTGGTGTATTCCCTCGACCTGGGTGCCTTGCTGGCCGGTACCAAATACCGCGGCGATTTCGAGAAGCGCTTCAAGGCGTTGCTCAATGAGCTGAAAAAACGCCCGCAGGCGATCCTGTTCATCGACGAGATCCACACCATCATCGGTGCGGGTGCCGCGTCCGGTGGCGTCATGGATGCCTCGAACCTGCTCAAGCCGTTGCTGTCGTCTGGCGATATTCGTTGCATCGGTTCGACCACTTTCCAGGAATTCCGCGGGATCTTCGAGAAGGACCGTGCCTTGGCTCGTCGCTTCCAGAAGGTCGATGTGTCGGAGCCATCGGTAGAAGACACCATTGGCATTCTGCGCGGCTTGAAGGGTCGTTTCGAGAGCCATCACAATATCGAATACAGTGATGAAGCCCTGCGCGCGGCTGCCGAACTGGCTTCGCGTTACATCAATGACCGTCACATGCCGGACAAGGCCATTGACGTCATCGACGAGGCGGGTGCCTATCAGCGCCTGCAACCGGTCGAGAAGCGTGTGAAGCGCATCGAAGTGCCTCAAGTTGAGGACATCGTTGCGAAAATCGCGCGAATTCCGCCAAAACACGTCACCAGCTCCGACAAAGAACTGCTGCGTAACCTTGAGCGTGATCTGAAGTTGACCGTGTTTGGCCAGGATGCCGCAATCGATTCCCTGGCGACCGCGATCAAGCTGTCTCGTGCCGGTCTCAAGTCACCTGACAAGCCTGTCGGTTCGTTCCTGTTCGCAGGTCCTACCGGTGTCGGTAAAACCGAAGCGGCGCGTCAGCTGGCGAAGGCATTGGGTGTTGAGCTGGTTCGTTTCGACATGTCCGAGTACATGGAGCGCCACACCGTATCGCGTCTGATCGGTGCGCCTCCAGGCTATGTCGGATTCGATCAGGGCGGTCTGCTGACCGAAGCCATCACCAAGCAGCCTCATTGCGTGCTGCTGCTCGATGAAATCGAGAAGGCGCATCCGGAAGTCTTCAACCTGCTGCTGCAGGTCATGGACCACGGTACGCTGACCGACAACAACGGGCGCAAGGCGGATTTCCGTAACGTAATCGTCATCATGACGACCAACGCCGGTGCCGAGACCGCAGCTCGTGCTTCGATCGGTTTCACCTATCAGGATCACTCTTCCGATGCGATGGAGGTGATCAAGAAGAGCTTCACGCCGGAATTCCGTAACCGTCTGGATACCATTATCCAGTTTGGTCGCCTCAGCCATGAGGTCATCAAAAGCGTGGTGGACAAGTTCCTTACCGAGCTTCAGGCGCAACTGGAAGACAAGCGTGTGCTGCTGGAAGTGACCGATGCCGCTCGCGGCTGGCTGGCGGCGGGTGGTTACGACGCGGCAATGGGGGCTCGACCTATGGCTCGCCTGATCCAGGACAAGATCAAGCGTCCGCTGGCGGAAGAGATTCTCTTTGGCGAACTGGCCGAGCATGGCGGTGTGGTGCACATCGACATCAAGGACGGAGAACTGACGTTCGAGTTCGAGACGACAGCCGAGATGGCCTGACGTTTAGAAGCTAATCAAAAAGGCGCCGAAAGGCGCCTTTTTGTTGTCCGCCGCTCCTACAGGATTGTCGTGTAAACAATCTGCAAACAAAAACGCCCGGCATAAGCCGGGCGTTTTGTATTGACTTGATTAGCGAGCGCGGTAAGTGATGCGCCCTTTGCTCAAGTCATAGGGCGTCAGCTCGACGCGCACTTTGTCGCCGGTAAGAATGCGGATGTAGTTCTTGCGCATCTTGCCGGAAATATGCGCGGTTACGACGTGCCCATTTTCCAACTCCACACGAAACATGGTGTTGGGCAGGGTGTCGACGACAGTGCCTTCCATTTCGAAGCTGTCTTCTTTCGACATGCAGTAAAGCCCTCGGTGTCCAATGAATGGCCCGGTGCAACTGCGCCAGGCAAAAGCGGCGTGCATTGTGCCCGAAAAAGGGGGTTTAAGCCAAGGGGTTTAGGGTTTGCCCTAATTTAGAACCACCCAACGCTGGTTAATCAGCAGTTCAATGGGTCGATATTGCGTCTTGTAGTTCATTTTTTTGCAGTTTTTGATCCAGTAACCCAAATAAACCGCCTCCAGACCCAGCCGCTGGGCCTCGGCGATTTGCCAGAGAATCGCATAGCGCCCGAGGCTGCGGCGTTCTTCCGCGGGCTCGTAGAAGGTATAGACCGCGGACATTCCGTTTGGCAGCAGATCGGTCACGGCAATGGCCAGCAGCCGGCCATCGAGGCGGAACTCATAGAAACGGGAAAACGGCAGGTCGCGCACCAGGAACGTCGAAAACTGATCGCGGCTCGGCGGGTACATGTCGCCATCGGCGTGACGCTGTTCGATATAGCGCTGGTAGAGGCTGAAATACTCTTCGCTGAATCCGGGCTTGGTCGGCCGTACCTGTAAATCGGCATTGCGCTTGAAAATGCGTTTTTGCTGCCGGTTGGGCGTGAATTGCGCCACGGGAATGCGCGCCGGTACGCATGCATTGCAATTCTGGCAATGCGGCCGATAGAGATGATCGCCACTGCGACGAAAACCCATCTCTGACAGATCTGCATAGACATGCACATCCATGGGCTGGCTAGGGTCGAGGAACAAGGTTGTGGCCTGCTCCTCTGGCAGATAACTGCAAGAGTGCGGCTGAGTGGCATAGAACTTCAAACGCGCCAACTCGGTCATGATCAACCCTCGGGATAGTGCTTTGGATTAAGTGTAAGCCACACGCGCAAAAGTCGCTCAGCAAACCCAATTGGCGCTGCTGGGCTGGTCCAGATACTGCGCAAGGTAATTGGCAAACTCGCGGCGTGGAATCGCCCGGGCGCCCAGGCTATGCAGGTGATCGGTAGGCATCTGGCAATCGATCAGTACAAAACCCGAGTCTTTCAGATGCTTGACCAGTGTGGCAAAGCCGAATTTCGAGGCGTTGTCAGCGAGGCTGAACATGGACTCGCCGAAAAACAACCGGCCCATCGCCAGGCCGTACAGGCCGCCGACCAATTCGTCCCCGTCCCAGACTTCCACCGAGTGCGCGTGCCCACGCTTGTGCAGTTCGATGTAGGCGTTCTGCATGGCTTCGGTAATCCAGGTGCCATCGGCGTAATCCCGAGGCGCGGCACAAGCGCGGATGACGGCCGCAAAATCTTCGTCGAAGGTCACTTGATAGCGTTGTTGGCGCAGCAGTTTGTTAAGGCTGCGGGAAACGTGCAATTCGTCGGGAAACAGAACGGTGCGCGGATCCGGCGACCACCAGAGGATCGGCTGGCCTTCGGAAAACCATGGAAAACAGCCGTGGCGATAGGCCGAGATCAGCCGATCGGCAGACAGGTCGCCACCGGCGGCCAGCAGCCCGTTGGGGTCGCGCATGGCTTTTTCCAGCGGTGGGAAGTGCAAGGTATTGCGTTGTAACCAGGTCAGCATGGCATCCGGACTTACAGAAGGGGAGGGCAATGGCGGGTTTTGGCCCGCCATAAAGTTTGCCTTCAAACGGTTGGAATGTCGTCGAGGTATTTTTCGGCGTCCAGCGCCGCCATGCAACCGGCACCGGCCGAAGTGACGGCCTGGCGATAGACATGGTCAGCCACATCACCGGCGGCAAACACGCCGGCGATGGCCGTGGCCGTGGCATCGCCCTCGCTGCCGCCCTTGACCACCAGATAGCCGTCACGCATTTCCAGTTGGCCTGTGAACAGGTCGGTATTGGGTTTGTGCCCGATGGCGATAAACACGCCGGCCAGCGGTAACTCCCGGGTTTCACCGGTATGACTGTCGCGCAGGCGGGCGCCGGTCACACCGCTGGCATCACCCAGTACCTCGTCCAGATTCTGGTTCCAGTGCAGGCGAACATTACCGTTGGCGGCTTTTTCGAAGAGTTTGTCCTGGAGAATTTTCTCCGAGCGCAGTTTGTCGCGTCGGTGAATCAGATGCACTTCTTTGGCAATGTTCGACAGGTACAGCGCTTCTTCGACGGCCGTATTGCCACCGCCCACCACCGCGACCACCTGATTGCGATAAAAGAATCCGTCACAGGTTGCGCAGGCCGAAACGCCTTTGCCGGCAAACGTTTCTTCCGACGGCAAGCCCAGGTATTGAGCCGAAGCGCCGGTGGCAATGATCAATGCGTCACAGGTATACGTGCCGCCATCGCCAATCAGTTCGAACGGGCGTTGTTGCAACTTGGCAGTATGGATGTGGTCGTAAACGATCTCTGTGGCAAAGCGCTCTGCGTGCTTTTGCATGCGCTCCATGAGGACCGGGCCGGTGAGGCCTTCGACATCCCCTGGCCAGTTGTCGACTTCGACGGTGGTGGTGAGCTGGCCACCTGCCTGTATGCCGGTGATGACAACGGGTTTGAGGTTGGCGCGGGCGGCATACACGGCGGCGCTGTAACCGGCGGGGCCGGAGCCTAGAATGATCAGGCGGTGATGCTTCGCTTCACTCATAAAAACACCTCATAAGCCTTTGTCACAAAAGAGAATGCATGCTCAAATTGCTCTGCATGTCATGTGCCGTTGACTATGCTGCACACAAGGGGCTCAGGCATGGCGTCGTGCGCACAAACCCGTACAATGCCTTGCGTGTTACATATATTCAGTGCGCACCGTGTTTATAAAAACCGGAGCGTAGTGTTAAAAGTAGTCCCGGTTACGCGTGTTAACTTTTTTACCCGCCTGGATTGGGCGTTTTTTGGCAGTTTTCATAGTCATTCAACAGATGGACGCGCCGTTGGCGCAGGAAAAGAAGCGTTTTGAAGAAATCCACCGCAGCACCTAAACCAGCCGTCGTTCCGCTCTGGCGCCAGCACTTGCACTACCGACTCAAGGAAGGTGCGCTGATCGCCATCGGTGCCTTGTGCCTGTTCCTGATGATGGCCTTGCTGACCTACGGCAAGGACGATCCGGGTTGGAGCCATAACAGCAAGATCGACGATGTTCAGAATTTCGGTGGGCCGGCAGGCTCCTACAGCGCCGACATCCTGTTCATGGTGCTGGGTTATTTCGCCTACATCTTCCCGTTGCTGCTGGCGATCAAGGCGTATCAGATCTTCCGCCAGCGCCACGAGCCGTGGCAGTGGAGCGGCTGGCTGTTCTCCTGGCGCCTGATCGGCCTGGTGTTCCTGGTGCTGTCGGGCGCGGCCCTGGCCCATATCCATTTCCACGCCGCGACCGGTCTGCCGGCCGGTGCGGGCGGTGCGCTGGGTGAAAGCCTCGGCGACCTGGCCAGGAACGCGTTGAATATCCAGGGCAGCACATTGCTGTTCATTGCACTGTTCCTGTTTGGCCTGACCGTGTTCACTGATCTGTCGTGGTTCAAGGTGATGGACGTCACCGGGAAAATCACCCTCGACCTGTTCGAGCTGTTCCAGAGCGCCGCGAATCGCTGGTGGGCTGCCCGTACCGAACGCAAGCAACTGGTCGCACAATTGCGTGAAGTCGACGATCGCATGGATGAAGTGGTCGCCCCGAGCGTCACCGACAAGCGCGAGCAGGCCAAGGTCAAGGAGCGTTTGATCGAACGTGAGCAGGCCTTGAGCAAGCACATGTCCGAGCGCGAGAAGCAGGTTCCGCCGGTCATCGCGCCAGCCCCGCCAAAGCCCGCAGCGCCGAGCAAACGCGTCGAGAAAGAGAAACAGGCGCCGCTATTTGTAGACAGCGCCGTGGAAGGCACTTTGCCGCCGATCTCGATTCTCGATCCCGCGGAAAAGAAACAACTCAACTATTCGCCTGAATCCCTGGCCGCGGTCGGCCATCTGCTGGAAATCAAGCTCAAGGAATTCGGCGTCGAAGTCACGGTGGATTCGATCCATCCTGGCCCGGTCATTACCCGTTACGAGATCCAGCCTGCTGCCGGAGTCAAGGTCAGTCGTATTTCCAACCTGGCAAAAGACCTGGCCCGTTCCCTGGCCGTCACCAGCGTGCGTGTGGTGGAAGTGATTCCGGGCAAGACCACGGTCGGTATCGAGATTCCCAACGAAGACCGGCAGATCGTGCGTTTTTCAGAAGTTCTGTCGACCCCCGAGTACGACAACTTCAAATCCCCGGTCACCCTGGCGCTGGGTCATGACATCGGCGGCAAACCGGTCATCACCGACCTCGCGAAGATGCCGCACTTGCTGGTGGCCGGTACGACCGGTTCCGGTAAGTCGGTGGGTGTGAACGCGATGATCCTGTCGATCCTGTTCAAGTCTGGCCCGGAAGACGCCAAATTGATCATGATCGACCCGAAAATGCTCGAGCTGTCGATCTACGAAGGCATTCCGCACCTGCTGTGCCCGGTGGTGACCGACATGAAGGACGCCGCCAACGCCTTGCGCTGGAGCGTTGCCGAAATGGAACGCCGCTACAAGCTCATGGCGAAGATGGGTGTACGGAACCTGTCCGGCTTCAACGCCAAGGTCAAGGAAGCCCAGGACGCCGGCGAACCGTTGAGCGATCCGCTGTACAAGCGTGAAAGCATCCACGACGAAGCGCCGTTGCTGCAAAAGCTGCCGACCATCGTGGTGGTGGTCGACGAATTCGCCGACATGATGATGATCGTCGGCAAAAAGGTTGAAGAGCTGATTGCCCGTATCGCCCAGAAGGCGCGGGCAGCCGGTATCCACCTGATCCTCGCGACCCAGCGTCCGTCGGTGGATGTGATCACCGGTCTGATCAAGGCCAACATTCCGACCCGCATGGCGTTCCAGGTGTCGAGCAAGATCGACTCGCGGACCATCATCGACCAGGGCGGCGCCGAACAATTGCTGGGTCACGGTGACATGCTGTACATGCCGCCAGGCACCAGCCTGCCGATTCGTGTCCACGGTGCGTTTGTTTCCGATGATGAGGTTCACCGCGTGGTGGAAGCCTGGAAACTGCGGGGTGCGCCGGAGTACAACGACGACATTCTCAACGGTGTCGAAGAGGCCGGCAGCGGCTTTGAAGGCAGCAGCGGTGGCGGCGACGGCGATGATCCAGAGGCTGACGCGCTGTATGACGAAGCGGTTCAGTTTGTCCTGGAAAGCCGTCGTGCTTCCATCTCCGCGGTTCAGCGCAAGCTGAAGATCGGCTACAACCGCGCAGCGCGCATGATCGAAGCCATGGAAATGGCCGGGGTCGTGACGTCCATGAACACCAACGGTTCGCGTGAAGTCCTGGCCCCTGGCCCGGTGCGCGACTGACCTGATTTTGAAAGGGGCGGCGTCCCTGACGCCGCCCGCACTCCCACGAATGTTATGAGGACTCCCATGCGTCTGATCCGCATGCTGTTGCTGCCGGTACTGGCTTTGACCACGCTCTCGGCCCACGCTGATGACAAGGACGTGGCACGCCTGACCCAACTGCTGGAAAAATCCCAGACCCTGACCGCGCGCTTCTCGCAATTGACCCTTGATGGCACCGGCACCCAGTTGCAGGAAACCGCCGGCGAGATGTCGTTGCAGCGTCCGGGCCTGTTCTACTGGCACACCAAAGCCCCAGCGGAGCAGACCATGGTCTCCGATGGCAAGAAAGTCACCTTGTGGGATCCGGACCTGGAACAGGCCACTATCAAGAACCTCGACCAGCGCCTGACCCAGACCCCAGCCTTGCTGCTGTCCGGTGACGTGTCCAAGATCAGCCAGAGCTTCGATATCAGCGCCAAGGAAGCCGGCGGTGTGATCGACTTCACGCTCAAGCCGAAAACCAAGGACACCCTGTTCGACAGCCTGCGCCTGTCGTTCCGCAACGGTCTGGTCAATGACATGCAACTGATCGACAGCGTTGGTCAGCGCACCAATATCCTGTTCACCGGCGTCAAGGCCAACGAGCCGATTCCCGCGTCCAGATTCAAGTTCGACATCCCGAAGGGTGCGGACGTGATCCAGGAATAATACGCAAAACCCTTGTAGGAGCCGGCTTGCTGGCGATGGCGGTTTGTCATTCAACATTAGCGTCGACTGACCCACCATCGCCAGCAAGCCGGCTCCTACAGGGGGATACGGTGTTCATAGCGAGGTTTTAAAAATACGTGATGGACCTGTTTCGCAGCACCCCCATCGCCCAGCCCCTGGCCGCCCGTTTGCGTGCGGCCAACCTGGACGAGTACGTCGGTCAGGAACACGTGCTCGCTCGCGGCAAGCCTTTGCGCGAAGCGCTGGAGCAGGGTGCCCTGCACTCGATGATTTTCTGGGGGCCGCCCGGTGTGGGTAAAACCACGTTGGCACGATTGCTGGCGGAAGTCTCGGACGCGCACTTCGAAACGGTCTCGGCGGTACTGGCCGGGGTCAAGGAGATCCGTCAGGCGGTGGAAATCGCCAAGCAGCAGGCTGGGCAATATGGCAAGCGCACCATCCTGTTCGTTGATGAAGTGCACCGCTTCAACAAGTCGCAGCAGGACGCGTTCCTGCCTTATGTCGAAGACGGCACACTGATTTTCATCGGCGCAACCACCGAAAACCCCTCGTTCGAACTCAACAACGCTTTGCTGTCCCGGGCTCGCGTCTACGTGCTCAAAAGCCTCGACGAAGCGGCCCTGCGCAAGCTGGTGCACCGCGCATTGACCGAAGAGCGTGGTTTGGGCAAACGCAACCTGACCCTCAGCGATGAAGGCTTCCAGATGCTGCTGTCGGCCGCCGATGGCGATGGCCGGCGTTTGCTCAACTTGCTGGAAAACGCCTCGGACCTCGCCGAAGACAACAGCGAAATGGGTGTGGACCTGCTGCAAAGCCTGCTGGGTGATACCCGTCGGCGTTTCGACAAGGGTGGCGAAGCGTTTTACGACCAGATTTCCGCGCTGCATAAATCGGTACGCGGCTCCAATCCCGACGGCGCGTTGTACTGGTTCGCGCGGATGATCGACGGCGGTTGCGATCCGCTGTACCTGGCCCGCCGCGTGGTGCGCATGGCCAGCGAGGACATCGGCAATGCCGACCCTCGCGCCCTGAGCTTGTGCCTGGCGGCGTGGGAGGTGCAGGAACGTCTCGGCAGTCCCGAGGGCGAATTGGCGGTGGCGCAGGCCATTACGTATCTGGCCTGCGCGCCGAAAAGCAACGCGGTGTACATGGGCTTCAAGACTGCCTTGCGGGCCGCCGCCGAGCACGGTTCGCTGGAAGTGCCGCTGCACCTGCGCAACGCGCCGACCAAACTCATGAAACAACTGGGTTACGGCGATGAATACCGTTACGCCCACGACGAACCTGATGCTTATGCTGCAGGCGAAGACTATTTCCCGGAAGAACTCGACCCGATCCCGTTCTATCAGCCGGTGCCGCGAGGCCTGGAGCTGAAGATCGGCGAGAAGCTCAATCACCTGGCGAAACTCGACCGTTTAAGCCCCCGGCAGCGGAGAAAGTAGTGGTTCCCTTGATCATTGCAGTGTCCATCGGTGGCGTGGCCGGTACGTTGTTGCGCTTTGCCACGGGCAACTGGATCAACGCTAATTGGCCGCGGCACTTCTATACCGCGACGCTCGCCGTTAATATCGTGGGCTGTTTGCTGATCGGCGTTCTATACGGTCTGTTTTTGATACGCCCGGAAGTGCCCTTCGAGGTGCGCGCCGGGCTGATCGTCGGCTTCCTCGGGGGGCTGACGACTTTTTCATCCTTTTCACTGGATACGGTGCGCCTGCTGGAAAGCGGGCAAGTGCCGCTGGCCCTGGGCTATGCTGCCATCAGCGTATTCGGCGGGCTGCTCGCCACCTGGGCCGGCCTGTCCTTGACCAAACTTTAATAACGAGAGACCGACATGCTCGATTCCAAACTGTTACGTAGCAACCTTCAGGACGTAGCGGACCGCCTGGCATCCCGTGGCTTTACCCTGGATGTTGCGCGCATTGAAGCGCTGGAAGAACAGCGCAAGACCGTCCAGACCCGCACCGAAGCACTGCAGGCTGAACGTAATGCGCGCTCCAAATCCATCGGTCAGGCCAAGCAGCGCGGCGAAGACATCGCACCGCTGATGGCAGACGTCGAGCGCATGGCGGGCGAATTGAGTACCGGTAAAGTCGAACTGGACGCGATCCAGACTGAACTGGACTCGATCCTGCTGGGTATTCCCAACCTGCCGCACGAATCCGTGCCGGTTGGCAAAGACGAAGACGGCAACGTCGAAGTGCGCCGCTGGGGTACGCCTGCGGTGTTCGATTTCCCGGTTCAGGACCACGTGGCACTGGGTGAGAAGTTCGGCTGGCTGGACTTCGAAACTGCCGCCAAGCTGTCCGGCGCCCGTTTCGCCTTGCTGCGCGGCCCGATCGCCCGCATGCACCGCGCCCTGGCGCAGTTCATGATCAACCTGCACGTCACCGAGCACGGCTATGAAGAGGCCTACACGCCTTATCTGGTCCAGGCACCGGCGCTGCAAGGCACCGGTCAGTTACCGAAATTCGAAGAAGACCTGTTCAAGATCACGCGCGAAGGCGAAGCCGATCTGTACCTGATCCCGACAGCTGAAGTGTCGTTGACCAACATCGTTGCCGGTGAAATCGTCGACGCCAAGCAACTGCCGATCAAGTTTGTTGCCCACACTCCGTGCTTCCGCAGCGAAGCCGGTGCGTCGGGTCGCGACACCCGCGGCATGATCCGTCAGCATCAGTTCGACAAGGTAGAGATGGTGCAGATCGTCGATCCGTCGACGTCGATGGAAGCGCTGGAAGGCCTGACCGCCAACGCTGAAAAAGTCCTGCAGCTGCTGGAACTGCCGTATCGCACCATCGCGCTGTGCACCGGCGACATGGGCTTCAGCGCGGTCAAGACTTACGACCTGGAAGTGTGGATTCCGAGCCAGGACAAGTACCGCGAAATCTCGTCGTGCTCCAACTGCGGTGACTTCCAGGCCCGCCGCATGCAGGCGCGTTTCCGCAACCCGGAAACCGGCAAGCCTGAGCTGGTGCACACCCTGAACGGTTCCGGCCTGGCGGTCGGTCGTACCCTGGTGGCGGTAGTGGAGAACTATCAGCAGGCCGACGGTTCGATCCGTGTGCCCGAAGTGCTCAAGCCGTACATGGGTGGCCTTGAGGTCATCGGCTAAATGAACTATCTGCCGCTGTTTCACAACCTTCGCGGCAGTCGTGTGTTGGTCGTCGGCGGGGGGGAGATTGCCTTGCGCAAATCCCGCCTGCTGGCCGATGCCGGTGCGCTGCTGCGGGTGGTTGCACCTGAAATCGATCCACAACTGCGTGAACTGGTTGCCGGCAGCGGTGGCGAGTGCCTGTTGCGTGGCTACGCCGAGGATGATCTTGACGGTTGCGGGCTGATCATTGCCGCCACCGACGACGAAGCGCTGAACGCACAAGTCTCTGCCGATGCCCATCGGCGTTGCGTGCCGGTCAACGTGGTGGACGCGCCAGCCCTGTGCAGCGTGATCTTCCCGGCCATCGTCGACCGTTCTCCACTGATCATTGCGGTGTCCAGCGGCGGCGATGCGCCGGTGCTGGCACGCTTGATTCGCGCCAAGATCGAAACCTGGATTCCGTCCACTTACGGCCAACTGGCCGGGCTGGCGGCCGGTTTCCGCCATCAGGTGAAAAAGCTGTTTCCGGATGTGCAGCAGCGCCGGGCGTTCTGGGAAGATGTTTTCCAGGGGCCGATCGCCGACCGACAACTGGCCGGGCAGGGCGGTGAAGCCGAGCGTCTGCTACAAGCAAAAATCGAAGGCGAAGCTCCAGTGGCGACCGGTGAGGTTTATCTGGTCGGTGCCGGCCCCGGTGATCCTGATCTGCTGACGTTCCGTGCCTTGCGCCTGATGCAACAAGCCGACGTGGTGTTGTACGACCGCCTGGTGGCGCCGGCGATTCTGGAGTTGTGCCGCCGTGATGCCGAGCGTGTCTACGTCGGCAAGCGTCGCGCCGATCATGCGGTGCCGCAGGACCAGATCAATCAGCAATTGGTGGATTTGGCCAAGCAAGGCAAGCGTGTGGTGCGGTTGAAGGGCGGTGATCCGTTCATTTTCGGTCGTGGCGGTGAAGAAATCGAAGAGCTGGCGGCCCATGGCATCCCGTTCCAGGTGGTGCCGGGTATCACGGCGGCCAGCGGTTGCGCGGCTTATGCCGGGATTCCGCTGACTCACCGCGACTACGCGCAATCAGTTCGCTTTGTCACCGGTCACTTGAAGGACGGTTCCACCGATTTGCCGTGGGCCGACCTGGTTGCGCCAGCGCAAACCCTGGTGTTCTACATGGGGTTGGTCGGCCTGCCGAGCATCTGTGAGCAGTTGATCAAGCATGGTCGCGCTGCCGATACCCCGGCGGCGTTGATCCAGCAGGGCACCACGGTCAATCAGCGGGTGTTCACCGGTACATTGGCCAACCTGCCGCAACTGGTGGCGGAGCATGAAGTGCATGCGCCGACCTTGGTGATCGTGGGCGAAGTGGTGCAACTGCGCGAGAAACTGGCGTGGTTTGAAGGGGCTCAGGGGCAGGTCTGAAACCGGGTGCCCCAATCGCTGGCAAGCCAATTCCCACAGATTTTGTGTTGAAGCTGCAATTTTCAACATCACATAGATCACTGTGGGAGCTGGCTTGCCAGCGATGGGGCCCTCAAAAGCCGCACAAGCTTCAAGACCTGCGCCAAACCCCTTTCCCGCTCAACCTCTCCCGATCATGGGCGGCGGTGAAATCCTGGGCCGGGCCTTTCGGTACCACACCTGTCGGGTTGATGGTGCGGTGGCTGGCGTAGTAGTGGTTCTTGATGTGGGTGAAATCCACCGTCTCGGCAATCCCTGGCCACTGGTAAATCTCCCGCAGCCAGTTCGACAGGTTCGGATAATCGGCAATCCGCCGCAGGTTGCACTTGAAGTGCCCGTAATACACCGCATCAAAACGAATCAGCGTGGTGAACAGGCGAATGTCCGCTTCGGTCAGGTACTCGCCCGCCAGATATCGGTTGGCGCTCAGTATCTGCTCCAAATGATCCAGCTCGGCAAACACGTCATCGAAGGCTTCTTCATATGCCTGTTGCGACGTGGCAAACCCGGCGCGGTACACGCCGTTGTTCACGGCCGGGTAAATCCGCTCGTTCAGCGCATCGATTTCACTGCGCAGCGGTGCCGGGTAGAAGTCCAGGTCATTGCCGGTAAGGTCATCGAAGGCGCTGTTGAACATGCGGATGATTTCCGATGATTCATTGTTGACGATGCGCTTCAGTTTTTTGTCCCACAGCACCGGCACGGTCACGCGGCCGGTGTAGTCGGCGGTATCGGCGGTGTAGCGCTGGTGCATGAAGTCGAAGTGATCGAGTTTGTCGCCGGTCGAGCCCAGCGTCTGGTCGAAGGTCCAGCCGTTTTCCAGCATCAGCCAACTGACGACCGAGACATCGATCAGGCTTTCGAGGCCCTTGAGTTTGCGCAGGATCAGTGTGCGATGCGCCCACGGACAAGCGAGGGAAACATAGAGGTGGTAGCGACCTGGCTCGGCCGCAAAGCCACCGACGCCGCTCGGGCCGGGTTGGCCGTCAGGGGTGAGCCAATGGCGGCGTTGCGCCTGTTCGCGCTGAAACGCGCCGTCCTTGCTGCTTTCGTACCACTTGTCCTGCCAGCGGCCATCGACTAACAAACCCATGTTCAAGACTCCCGAAACCAATAATCGTTGGAGTCGAGTCTATGCCCATGGGTCCGAACAAAAAGCGCAAAGATCGGGCGTAAATGATCGGTTAAATCGATTTGTCCCGTGCGGCCCAATATTGCTCGACGGTTTCGAAGGCCTGTTTACGGGTCTGACCGAGGCCGCGCAAGGCCAGGGCCATGGTCGAAATCAGGGCCATTTGCGGGTAGCTGTCGACCACATCGCCACGCCACACCGCTTTCAAATGCTCAGGATCGAGCGCAGCGGGTTTGACGTGACGCTGCGCGGACATCTGCGGCCATTCCTCGTCCCAGCTTTCGCCACCCGTGGTGCCGTAGAGATGGCTGTCGGCATCCGGGTTGATCTCGATCTCGCCGCCATCGCCTTTGACGACGATGGCCGTGTCGCCCAGCAGGCCACTGGCATCGCGATGCACCGCCTGATAACCCGGGTGGAAAATGCTCTGCAGGCCACAGCGCGCGCCCAGCGGATTGAGAATCCGCGCCAGCGAGTGAATCGGCGAACGCAGGCCCAGGGTGTTGCGCAGGTCGATCATCCGTTGCAGCTGTGGCGCCCAGTCCATCAGCGGCATGAAGGCCAGGCCGCCGTTATCCAGCGCCTCGCCAACCTGCTGCCAGTTGCGGCACAGCGGGATGTTCAACTCGCCCAACAATTGCTCGCTGTACAGCCGACCGGCCGTGTGCGCGCCGCCGCCGTGCATGAAGATTCGCACACCGTTCTGCGCCAGGCACTTGGCTGCCAGCAGATACCACGGCAGATGGCGCTTCTTGCCGGCATAGGTCGGCCAGTCCAGGTCCACCGCCAGCTTTGGTGCGTCAAGACGTTCACGCAACGCTTCGGTGAAACCGGCCATTTCCTCGGCGCTTTCTTCCTTGTGCCGCAGCAACATCAGGAATGCGCCGAGCTGGGTTTCCTCGACCTTTTCATCGAGGACCATGCCCATCGCCTCGCGAGCCTCGATTCGGGTCAGGTCGCGGGCACCGCGTTTACCCTTGCCGAGAATGCGCACGAACTGGGCGAACGGGTGTTCGGCAGGTGTTTCGAGGGTCAGCGCTGGGTAGTCGGTCATAAGCAATTCGTCGGTTTGGGCAGGCCCGCCAGTTTCGCGGCGAGTTTGGCGGGGGTGCCTTTGAACAGTCGGTTCAGGTGCAGGCTGTTGCCTTTTTCCGGGCCGAGCTTCAATGCGGTGTATTTGATCAGCGGGCGAGTGGCCGGCGACAACTGGAATTCGGCGTAGAAACTGCGCAGCAGTTCGAGGATTTCCCAGTGTTCCGCGGTCAGCGCGATGTCTTCGGCGGCGGCCAGGGCACTGGCCACGTCGGCCGACCAGTCGTTGAGCTCGACCAGAAAACCGTCCTTGTCCAGCTCGATGGCGCGGGCGCCGACGGTCAATGCATTCATAGCCAACTGTTGACCTTGTCGTGGTGAATCGACAGCTCGACGAAGGCCGGGTAGTCGATGGCTTCAACCCAATCCGCAACGCTGATGGCGCGGGCCTGGGCATCTTCGGCGAGGACGTAGAGTTTCAAACCGCGCGTTTGCAGTGCAGCGAAAGGTGCAGTGCCCGGCTGCAAGGCATAAGCCGCGTCGCCGGACAGCAGCAACGCGTCGTCAGCGCCGATCACGCGCAGGCAACTGGTCAGGCGATCGTCGCCGAACGGGGAATGAGACAACACATGCAGAGTCGACATCAGAGGGTGATCACTTGGTCGTAACGGTCAATAAGGGCGGTGATTTCGTGGGCGGCCAACACTTGGGCTTCTTCCAGTGACAGGCCGTTCGGCTCCAGACCGCGTTGGGACACACTGTCGGCGCAGGCAAACAGTTCTTCCACACCGAACATCGGCAGCGCTTGCAGGTTGGCGCTCAGGTCTTTCTGTTGCAGGGCCTTGGCGTTCTGGTTCGCGGCGAGCTGGAACACGCCATCGTCGAGAAACAACAGGCCAATCGGCAAATCGAAAGCGCCGCCGGCCAGCACGATGTCCAGCGCTTCCCTCGCACCCGGTCCGGACCAAGGCGCCTGACGGCTGATGACTAGCAAGGATTTGGCCATGTTATGCGCCTCCAAAACAGATCAGACGGTCGGCGTCTTGCACCGCGTCGTGTAACTGACCGAGGCCGGACAGTTCCCATGGCGCGCTGACGGCAACCGCTTCGCGCTGATAGCGTTTCGCTTCTTCCTCGTTCAACACCCCACGGCGCAGGGCGGCGGCGATGCAGACTACGCCATCGAGTTGATGGTCGCTGACAAAGGCGCGCCACTGCTTGGGCACGTCCAGCTCGTCCTGAGGCGTGACCACACTGCCGGACGCGTTGTTGACGCCATCCTGATAGAAAAACAACCGGACAATTTCATGCCCACCGGCCAGTGCCGCCTGGGCAAACAGCAGGGCGCGGCGCGAGGAGGGCGCGTGGGCGGCGGAAAACACGGCGATGGCGAACTTCATGGCGGACTCGATCAGCAAAACTGCGGCCATGATAATGCTTTCTGGGCGGGGCGGCTAAATCGATGTTGCTTGTGCGGGCCTCATCGCGGGCAAGCCCACACAGGGTTATTAGGTGTACTCGACATTGGCGTACAACCAAGATACCTGTGGGAGCTGGCTTGCCAGCGATGACGGTCTCACAGGTCACTCCAGACTCAGCGTGGCATATACCCTAACTGCCAGCGCCGCGGGATCCTCAACGACAATACCCCGAGCAAAGCGGCCAGCAGGCCGCTGGCAAACAGCGCCTTGAGCCCCAGGTGATGCTCCAGCACCGCGCCGAGTACCGCTCCGGCAAACATGCCGGCCCATGGGATCAGTTGCACGCGCCAGCCATCACGGCGTTCACCGAGCATCCAGCGGCCCAGTCCGCGACCGAAGCGCGACAGGGCGCCGGTGACGTAGGTCAGGCCGACCGGCAGGCTGTTCACTTGCTCGACTGCGGCATTGAGCATGCCCATCGCAATGATGGCGGCCAGCAGGGCCGGCAGTTGCGCGTCATAAGGCCAGGCTGCGGCGGCGCACAGCAGAGTGGCGATGCACAACAGCAACGGCAGCGCCCGGCGTCCGCCCAGCCGACTGACGATAATGCCCAGCGCATTGCCGAGGACGAAGGTGGCGACGAGGATCACCAGGCGCAGGGTCAAGCCCAGGTCGCCGGTGCTGATGGCAACGGCCATGCGGGTGGTATTGCCGCTCATGAATGAAACGAAGTCGCCGCTGGCCATGAAGCCGATGGCATCGGTCATGCCCGCCAGTACCGAGAGCAAGGCCACCAGGGTCAGGCCGATGCGTCCGCGCCATTTTTGCGTGTGCAAGTGCCCGGGGCTGGCGTGGGTCTTGGCGGTGTTGGGTAGCATGGGCGATGGCGTCCTTGAGCAGGGTCAGGGTTTTATCCCATACAAGTCGCAATACTCCAACCAGTCCATGCCAGCCATTTCCGCCACTTCCCGGTGCACGTCAAGACGTTGAGCTTCGTAGTCCTGCGGCGTGGCGGCCGTCAGTTTCAGGGTCAGCTCCCAGGCGAACAATCCCAGGCGCTCGGCTTCTTCCTCAAAAGCTTCATGCAAGCGCTCCTCGCGATACTGCGCTTGTGTTTCACCCTTGGCCTGAGCCAGCAGCGGGTTGAGGTTATCGAGTTGATGGAGCAACTCGGGGCGCTCATCGAGAAACCGCTTCAGCGCTTGTTCGTGTTGCAGCTCGGATGCCGCCATGGTCGCTCCTTGAGATCGGATTACGAAGATTGTTTCTTGCTGGCTTTGGCCGCTGCCGCCAGGCATTCGAGGGCAAACTGTTCGGTGTAGGTCATCTGGATCGGCGTGGTTTCGCCTTTGACGGTTCTTTCGCCGTCGAGGATGTAGCGAATGCGCTTGTCGGTGACGCCGATGCGCTTGGCAATCCAGGAAGGCGTCTGGCCGATCTGGCTGATCAGCTTGTCGGCATATTCAGTGGTCGGTTTGTAAAACTCGGCATTGGGTGTCATGGGGTTTCCAGTCAGGGAGCGATACGCTGTTAAAGGCGCGACAGGGTGCTCGAATCGTTGCGCGATGTCGCGTTATAAATGCAGTAAAGCAGAACGGAACGCCTTGCCACGGTGATACAGTCCGCTTTTTTCTGATGAGTGAATGCAATGCGAATTCTGATGGTGGCGCTGGCCGCGACCTTGCTGGCGGGATGCGCGGGCTCGGCGATGAACGATGCTCGCACCAAGGCCCCGTACAAGACCCTGAACTCGGAAAAACCGGCAAAAGACGTCGCCCAGTGCGTACAGTTTTCCTGGCAGGACGAAGCGGTGTTCGGTGTCGATGCGGCGGCGTACCTGGAACCTGGCGAGAAGGGCAGCACCACCGTTTACACGCGATCGGCGGAGTCGTTCGTCGACCTGACGACCGATGCGTCGGGCACTGTGTTGAGCTACTACGCGCAACAGGATGACTTCGTGGCCAAGCGCCGGTTGGCAGCGTTGGCGACCTGCCTGTAAGTTGACGCATACCCCTGTAGGAGCGAGCCTGCTCGCGATGAATTCGAATACGCCGCGGGATATCGATTCACAGCGTTATCGTTGACGACCATCGCGAGCTGGCTCGCTCCTACAGGGGATGTGTGGCGTCAGTAGGTCAGGCGCTTCTGGAAGAAGAAGTGCTTGTGCCCCGGTGGGTAATCGGCGATGTGGCCGATCTCGCTATAGCCGCATTTCTTGTAGAACTCCGGCGCCTGGAACTCGAAGGTTTCCAGCCACAGACCGACGCATTCCTTTTCGCGTGCCAGGTCTTCGGCCATCTGCATCAGCTTCGTGCCCATGCCCTGTCCCCGGGCCTGTTCCGGCACCGCCAGCAAATCGATAAACAACCATTGATAAAACAATCGGGCGTAAACGCCGCCGACGATGTCGTCGTTGTCGTCGCGTATCAGCAACGCGATATGTTCCGGAGGAGGGCTTGCCGACTTCGAGGTGTTGTAGGCGCGTAACGGCACGAGGATCGCTTCGCGTTCTTCCGGGGTGGGGTTGTGCTTGCGTTCGATACGCAGGTTCATGGCTATATCCTTATGGCGGTGAAACCCCAGCCTAACGTGCTCACCGCCAATGTTCCATCACCGCAATGTCGGAGGAACCCTCGCCAAGGCGCAGATGTCATTGATTAAGACGCGTCATTCCAGAGCGCGGCTGATGAGGACATTCCGTGAACATTTTCGAAGCCTTGCGTGAAAGCCACGAACGCCAACGGACGTATGCCAAGGCGCTGCTTCATACCAGCGGCGACAGCCCTGAGCGGGTCGAGGCGTACAAGCAGCTCAAGGCGGAACTCCAGGCCCACGAAACCGCTGAAGAGCGGCATTTTTACATCCCGTTGATGGAACTCGACAATGGCGTGGAGCTCAGCCGCCATGGGATTGCCGAACATCACGAGATGGACGAAATGATGGAGGCACTGGACGAAACCGAGATGTCCAGTCCCGCCTGGCTGGCGACCGCGAAGAAACTGTCAGAAAAGGTTCATCACCACCTCAAGGAGGAGGAGCAGAAATTCTTCCAGATGGCCGGCAAGTTGCTCGACGACAAACAGAAAGAGTCGTTAGCCGGGCAGTACGAAAAGGAATACAAAGCGCAGATGGCCTGATATGCCGGTCAGCCACCTTCGCCGGCAAGCCGGCTCCTACAGATCGGATGTCATAGTCAAATTCCTGTAGGAGCTGGCTTGCCAGCGAAGGCGATATTGAACCCGACACCGCCACCTCAAACAGACTAAAAACCTGGAAGGCGGGGTGTTCCGGGCCAATGTCCGCCTTCCAGCGTCAGCAACAACTCCTTCGCCGCAAGCCCACCGGCAAACCCGGTGAGCTTGCCTGACGCGCCAATCACCCGATGGCACGGCGCGACAATCGATATCGGGTTCTTGCCATTCGCTGCCCCCACCGCCCTGACCGCCGACGGGTTGCCGATCTGTTCGGCGATCTGGCTGTAGCTGCGGGTCTCGCCGAACGGGATGGTCAGCAGCGCTGCCCAGACCCTCTTCTGGAATTCCGTCCCGACAAAATCAAGGTCCAGCTCGAACCGAGTCCGGCTGCCGGAAAAATATTCCCGTAGCTGCCGGGCGGTTTGCACCAGGATCGGATTGTCCGCAGCTTCGCTCATCGGACCGAGCCGCACCCGGCCGGGTTTATCGTTTTCCCAGAGGATGGCCGCCAGTCTTGAACCGTTCGCGACCAGCTTCAACTCACCGACTGGGGAGGGAATTGCGATGTAGGTAAAGGTCATGCCAATGCCTGTGGGAAATAGCTGAACAAGCGTTAAGGATACTGCCTCGATGGGGAGGCGCAATATGTAATCCCGACCATACTTGGATACTGTTTTTGACGAGTTTTCCTACTCAATAAAAAGAAGAGAACGACCCATGAAGTACGAACCTTTTGCCAAAACGCTGATTGCGACCTCGTTGGCGCTCAGCTGCCTGACTGCCCACGCTGCCTCCGTGGCCCCGGCTACCGGGGAAAACGGCATGGTGGTCACTGCCCAGCACCTGGCCAGCCATGTCGGTGTGGATGTGCTCAAAAACGGTGGTAACGCTGTCGATGCCGCCGTCGCGGTGGGTTATGCATTGGCGGTGGTCTATCCCGCCGCAGGCAACCTCGGCGGCGGTGGTTTCATGACCATTCAACTGGCTGACGGGCGCAAGACCTTCCTTGACTTCCGCGAAAAAGCCCCACTGGCCGCGACCGCCAACATGTACCTCGACAAGGACGGCAATGTCGTCCCGGACCTGAGTACCCGTGGTCACCTGGCTGTCGGTGTGCCGGGCACGGTGTCGGGTATGGAGCTGGCGCTGTCCAAGTACGGCACCAAGCAGCGCAAGGAAATCATTGCACCGGCCATCAAACTCGCTGAAGACGGTTTCGTCCTGGAGCAGGGCGACGTCGATCTGTTGGACTACGCCACCGACGTGTTCAAGAAAGACATCAAGGACTCCGGCGCAATCTTCCTCAGCAACGGCGAGCCGATGAAAGTCGGCCAGAAACTGGTGCAAAAGGACCTGAGCAAAACCCTGCGGGAAATCTCCGATAAGGGCAGCGACGGTTTCTATAAAGGCTGGGTAGCCGACGCCATCGTTACCTCCAGCCAGGCCAACAAAGGCATCATCACCCAGGCCGATCTCGACAAATACAAAACCCGTGAACTGGCGCCGATCGAGTGCGATTACCGGGGTTATCACGTGGTTTCCGCACCGCCTCCGAGTTCCGGCGGCGTGGTGATCTGCCAGATCATGAACATCCTCGAAGGCTATCCGATGAAGGATCTGGGCTATCACTCGGCCCAGGGCATGCACTATCAGATCGAGGCGATGCGCCATGCCTATGTGGACCGCAACAGCTACCTGGGCGACCCGGATTTCGTGAAGAACCCGATTGCCCATCTGCTGGACAAGAACTACGCGACCAAACTGCGCGAGGCGATCAACCCACAAAAAGCTGCGGTCTCCAGCGAGCTGAAACCGGGCGTAGCCCCCCACGAAGGCAGCAACACCACGCATTATTCCATCGTCGATAAATGGGGCAACGCGGTGTCGGTGACCTACACCCTCAACGACTGGTTCGGGGCGGGCGTCATGGCGAGCAAGACCGGGGTCATCCTCAACGATGAAATGGACGACTTCACCTCGAAAATCGGCGTGCCGAACATGTACGGCCTGGTGCAGGGCGAGGCCAACGCCATCGCGCCCGGCAAGGCGCCGCTGTCGTCCATGAGCCCGACCATCGTCACCAAGGACGGCAAAGTGGTGATGGTGGTCGGCACGCCGGGCGGCAGTCGCATCATCACTGCGACGTTGCTGACCATGCTCAACGTGATCGATTACGGCATGAACATCCAGGAAGCGGTCGATGCGCCGCGTTTCCACCAGCAGTGGCTGCCGGAGGAAACCAACCTGGAGGCTTTCACTACCAGCCCGGACACGGTGAAAATCCTCGAAAGCTGGGGCCACAAGTTTGCAGGTCCGCAGGATGCCAACCACTTGGCGGCGATCCTTGTAGGCGCGCCATCGTTGGGTGGCAAACCGGTGGGCAACAACCGTTTCTACGGGGCCAACGATCCGCGGCGTAACACGGGCTTGTCGCTGGGTTATTGAGGGTTGTGTTTAAAGGGGGGGCGGGCCTATGTTCGTCCCCTGATCCATCGACAATTCAAGGAAGGAAATCATGACCACTGCGTTGTTAATCGTCGACGTCCAGCAGGCGCTGTGCTCGGGCGAATATGAATGCTTTGAAATCAAACGTGTCATCAAAACCATCAACGAACTCAGCGCCCGGGCGCGCGACGCCGGGGTTCTGGTGGTGCTGATCCAGCATGAGGAAACAGGCAGCCCACTGGCCCATAACGCCGCTGGCTGGCAACTGGCCGAAGGGCTGCAAACCTCGCCCAAGGATCATCGTGTACGCAAGACCACCGGGGATTCGTTCTACCAGACCAATCTGCAGCAGCTGTTGCCGAAAGAGGACTTCGAACGCCTGATCATCTGCGGCCTGCAAACCGATTACTGCGTCAACGCCACCGTGCGTCAGGCGTTGAAGCTAGGCTACGACGTGGTGCTGGCGGCCGACGCGCATTCGACCGTCGACAACGGCAATCTCACCGCCGAAGACATCATCACCGAACACAACAAGGACCTGGCGCACCTGAGTGGATCGGTGGCGCGAATCGACGTGATCCCGGCCTAAGACATCCACTTCTGAACCCACCCCTCTCCCCTGTTGGAGCGAGCCTGCTCGCGATGAGGCCAGCCCATCCAACATCGATGTCCGCAGACCCACCGCCATCGCGAGCAAGCTTGCTCCTACAGTAGATTTCCGTTGCCCGCAGATTTTGCGTACACCCACAACCCCTGTAGGAGCGAGCCTGCTCGCGATGAGGCCAGCCCATCCAACATCGATGTCCGCAGACCCACCGCCATCGCGAGCAAGCTTGCTCCTGCAGTGAATTTCCGTTGTCCGCAGAGCTTGCGTACACCCACAACCCTGTAGGAGCGAGCCTGCTCGCGATGAGGCCAGCCCATCCAACATCGATGTCCGCAGACCCACCGCCATCGCGAGCAAGCTTGCTCCTGCAGGAGCTACGGTACTCCGAAGATATCGATCAGCTCATTGAGAAACGCGCTCACCAGATCCCGCTGGCGCGCCGAGTGACGCACCGCCGCATGAAACCCCACCTCATAACGCAGCAGCTGCGGATTCAACGGATGCAATTGACCCAACTGTTCATGCCTGGCCGCGTAGTGCTGCGGTAAAAAACCAAGGTGTTGGCCCGACAGGATCAACAGCGCCGCGCCGTCCATGCTGTCGGTGAGCACGGTCAGGCGTTCGATTGAGGTGGGGGCGGGCATTTCCGGCAGGGGATGGCTCGGCCAGACCCAGTCAAATGTGCTGACATCCGCACGGGTCAAGGCGCCCGCCCGTTCGGACAGCGGATGCGATGGTGCGCAGTAGGCGATCTGGGTTTCCTCGAACAACGGGACGTAATCGATGTTGGGCAAACGGTGCCAGAAGTAACCGATGGCCAGGTCGATGTGGCCGTTGATGATTTTCTCTTCCAGCAACGACGACGACAGTTCGGTGAAGTGAAAATACAAGCCTTCGTGCCGGGCCCTCAGGCGCGCAATTGCCAGGCCGATTTTCTTGTTCGCGACCGGGTCGATCTGCCCGAACAGGCCGATGTTGATGTTGCCCGAGACTTTACGGTTGATGTGCTGGACTTCGACTCGAAATCCTTCAGCCGCGGCCAGCAGACGGCGAGCCGCCTCGATGAATTGCTCCCCCTTGGGCGTCACCGAAAACCCGCCGCGCCCGCGCTCGCACAAGCGAAAACCAACCCGCGCCTCAAGCGTGGCCAATTGCGCGCTGATGGTCGGTTGCGAGGTGTTGAGGGCGGTTTGTGCCGCCGAGATCCCGCCCGCCTCAACGACGGTCAGAAATACCCGGATCAAGCGCAGATCCAGTTCCGTTACAGTTCCCAGCATGGTCGCTCCCGATGCGCGTTACATAGGTCTTTATCTATGTGAACAGTGTGCCTGCGATATTTTATCGCTCTGTTCGACGGCCTACATTGCCGTGAAAGCAGCGTCATCGTCAGATTTTTCTGGAGTTTCACCTGATCCAGACCTCGAAACGAGCGCAACGCCCACAAAAACAATAAATAACTGCATAGGAACAATCGTATGTCAGGTTCCCCAGTGTCTGCGCACGCCACCGAGGCGAGCGGCGGGTTGGCCATTGAAGGCCATTCCATCGACTACATTCCGGAAAACGAGCGTCACGCCAAACTCAGCAGCCAGGGGCCGTTCTGGTTTCTCGGCAACTTCCATTTCTTCACCATCTCCATCGGTTTCGTCGGCCCGAGCCTTGGCTTGTCGGCGATGTGGACCCTGTTGGCTGGCGCGCTGGGCATCATGTTCGGCACCATCTTTATGGCATTTCACGGTTCCCAAGGGCCGGAAATGGGCCTGCCGCAGATGATCCAGTCCCGCGCCCAGTTCGGCTATCGCGGGGTGATCCTGGCCTTGATGGCGACGATGTTTGTATTTGTCGGCTTTAACGTCGTGAACATCTCGCTGATCATGAACGGCCTGGAACACGTGTTCGGCATCGACCCGACCATCGTCGCCGTGACCGTGGTACTGATCGGCGCGTTGTTATCGATCTACGGCCACGACCTGATGCACAAGGCGTTCAAGTGGGCGTTGCTCGCGACCTTGCCGCTGTACGCGCTGGTGACCATCGCACTGATGTTCGGTGCAGGTTCCGAAGGCGTTACCCCGGCGACCGATCTCGGTTTCAACTGGGTCGCCTTCGCCACGCTGTTTGCCATCGGCGCCAGCTACAACATTTCCTATGCGCCGTACGTGTCCGACTATTCCCGTTACCTGCCGAAAAATACCAGCCGAAAAAAACTCATCGCAGCGGTGTTTATCGGCGCCTCGTTGTCGGGCAGCTGGATGATCGGTCTCGGTGCGTGGCTGGCTCAGGAGTTGAAAGCCGCGGATGCGCTGGTTGCGTTGAATCAGGTCGGCTCGTCGATGGTGCCGGGGTTGGGCAATCTGCTGGTGATTGTCTCGGTGCTGGGCTTTTTGCCGATCATTGCGCTCAACACCTACAGTGCCATGTTGACACTGCTGACCGGTGTCGACTCGATCCGGAAAATTACCCCGACACCCCGCGCCCGCGTGCTGTCGATCAGTGTGATCAGCCTCATTCTGCTGACCTGCGTGCTGTCGATCAAAGGTAACGGCATCGCCCTGTTGAACACCTTCCTTGTGTTGTTGTTGTTGTACTTCCTCGTGCCGTGGACAGCCGTGAATCTGGTGGATTACTTCTTCGTGCGAAAAGGTCGCTACGCGATCCCGCATTTCTTCACGCCGAAGGGCATCTACGGCGCCTGGCAATTTCGCGGCATCGTTTCCTACCTGATCGGCTTCGCCGCCATGGTGCCGTTTTTCTACATTTTTGACGCCGCCGCCGGCAAAGAGGTCTTCGTCGGTCCACTGGCACGAGTGCTGGAAGGCGTGGACATCGCTTGGCTGGTGGGGCTGGCGGTCTCGGGCCTGACGTATTACCTGCTCAGCCGCTCGCTTGACCTGGTGGCCGAACGTCGAGTGATCGATGCGCTGACCGAGCAAGATATTGTCGCCATGACCCATTCATCTGCGGAGGCAGGGCGTTGAACAGCACGAAAAATACCGTGGTCGCCTGCTGCCAACTGGCGCCGAAAATAGGCGACCTGGCCTACAACCGCACACTCACCGAGCGTGCGATTCGTCAGGCGGCCCATCAGGGCGCCCAAGTCGTAGTGCTGCCCGAACTGGTACAGAGCGGCTACCTGTTTGCCGATCGTGAGGAAGCGCTGTCTTTGGCGGAAACGGTCGATGGGCCAACGTTGCAGTTGTGGCAAGGGCTGGCCTGCGAGTTGAACCTGGTGATCGTTGGCGGATTCTGCGAGCGCCTGGAAGGTGACGGACTGGCCAACAGCGCAGCGATGATCGACGCCAACGGGCTGCGGGCGGTGTACCGCAAGGCGCATTTGTGGGATGCCGAGAAGGACCTCTTCACCCCCGGCGATGCCGCGCCCCCGGTGGTTGAGACAGTCCATGGACGCCTCGGTATGCTGATTTGCTACGACCTGGAGTTCCCCGAATGGGTTCGTCTGCCCGCACTGGCTGGCGCTGACTTGCTGTGCGCCCCGGTCAACTGGCCCGACGGCCCGCGACCGCAAACCGAGCGTCCGGCCGAAGTCCTGCGGGTGCAGGCCAATGCCTCGGTCAATCGTATGTTCATCGCCGCGTGTGACCGTTACGGTCACGAGCGTGGTGTCGGTTGGGTGCAGGGCTCGGTCATTGTCGACGCCGACGGTTATCCGTTGGCCGGGCCGGCAGAGCAGGGCGGCGAGCAAATTTTGCTGGCGACGCTGAATCTCGCCGAAGCGCGCAACAAGCGTATCAGCGCGGGCAATGATCTGCATAAGGACCGCCGACCCTCGTTGTACGGGCTGAACAGCGGTTTGTAACTGCTGATGTCAAAGTGAGCTGGACCCATTCCCGGGCCTATGGCATCGTCCAGACGATAAAAAACAAAAACCATGCAGTGAACGGGATCGCAATGATGGAGGAGGGGATCAAGGCCGGTGACAACACGTCCATGGCCACGCTGAAGGCGTTCAATCGCTGCGTGTTGCACGTTGGACGGCTGGCGCGGGAAAGCGGTGCATCGCGGTTTATCGCCGAAGGCTTGCAGGCCTTCAGTCAACTGGTGCCGTTCGCGTCGGCCTGGTGGGGCGAGATGTCCACAGCGGGTCCCAATGTTGCACCGCAGAGCTGGATGCACGGCAGCATCAACCTCCCTGAATCCTTTGCCGCCGAATGGCATCCGGTCGCGGCCAACGATCAGTTCTCCCATGCCACCCTGAGCCAGCCCGGCGAGGTGGTGCGTGATATGGGATTCAACGACCCGTGCGAGGCGGTCAACGATTTCGCCCGGCGCTACGATCTCTACCACTTGATGAGCATCACCTTTGAGTTGCCCGAAAGTGGCTTGATGTTCTTCGTCTGTCTCTACCGCGGCCAGCATGAACAGCATTTCGATGAACACGAAGCCGAACTGTTTTCGGCGTTCTGTGATCACCTGTTCCAGCTGTGGCGGTTTCAGGTGCAGGACATGATTCGCTTCGATACCGATGATGGCGCGAGCGACTTCGGCATTGCGCGCATGGATGGCAGCCTGCTGTATGTCGGAGCGCGACTGTGTGCGGCGATTCAACGTGAACTGCCTGGCTGGAACGGCTCGATGCTGCCGGTCGAAGTCGTCTCGCAGTTGCAAAAAGCACCTTGCGTGGTGCGTCTGGGTCGTTGCGCGTTGACCCTGAGCCCCAACGCCGAGCATGTCATCTTGTCCCTCGAAGCACCGTCGCGGGCCGAAGGCCTGGCGCCTCGGGAGCGCACGGCGGCGATGTTGTTCGCCGCGGGTCACTCCTACAAGGAAATCGCCAAACTGCTGTCCCTGAGCCCGGCGACCGTGCGTACTTATCTGCGCAATTGCTATTTGCAGCTCGGCGTGAAAAGCAAGGTTGAACTCGGTTCGGTCCTGCGTTCGCCCGGTTCGCTGATGGAGTCTGCGCGCCGCGATTAATCGCGTTATTTCAACTATTTGCCTCACCCCTCCTCATTTGCAGAGGTCCATTCGAGCGCTGCGCCCTATAGGGTAGGCCCTGTCTATCAGGGGCTTGTGCAGTCGCTTCGGGCCGCTTCAAAACAATAAGAACAGGGGTGAGGCATTTGAGACTTTCCAGGCTTTTTGTTGCCGTTGCGGCGACGACGGCATTTTCCGGCATGGCGTTGGCGGCGACACCCACCGACCTGGTCATGCGCAATGGCTACGTCTACACCGTCGATGGCCAGAACTCCGTGCAGCAGGCGATTGCGGTCTCGGGCGGCAAGATTGTCTATGTCGGCAACGACGCGGGTCTTGACGACTACATCGGCAAACAGACGCAACTGATCGACCTGGGCGGGCGCATGCTGATGCCGGGCTTCGTCGATGCGCATATGCACCCGGGTGACGGCGGTCGCGCCATAACCTTGTGCGACCTGAAATACCAGACCCTGACCCGTGCACAGTTCCAGGCGAATATTCAGGCCTGCCTCGATGCCGACAAAGACAAAGGCCCGGACGTGTGGCTCGAAGTTGGCAGTTGGGACCGCATGGGCATGACCGGGCTCGACGGCGACGCCGACAAATCGACCCTGGACGCGCTCAAGACCAAACGCCCCATCCAGGTACGTTCCACCGACTTCCACACCATCCTGACCAACTCCCGGGGCCTTGAAGTGGCCGGGATCAGCAAGAGCACCGCCGACCCAGAAGACGGCAAGTACCGCCGTGACAGCGCCGGCAACCCGAACGGCATTTGCGAAGACGGTGCCGCCGAGTCGATGGCCGCCGTGGTGCCAGCGGCCACCGAAGCGGAAAAACTCAATCAGATCCGTGCCGCCCTCGACGCCATGCGCCAGCAAGGCATCACCAGTTTCTTCGATGCGCTGTCAGGACCGGAAAATGGCAAAGCCTTCACCAGCCTGCAAAAGTCCGGCGAGCTGACTGCCCGGGCCTTGCTGGCCATCAAGCTTGACCCTGCGGCCGCCATCGCCGACCCGGCGAAAACCATCGCCGAGGCCAAGGCACTGGCCAACACTTACGATCAGGGCGAAGTGAAGGTCGCACCGGGCGTGAACATGCGTCACGTCAAACTGTTCATGGACGGCATCATCAATGCCCCGGCAGACACCGGCGCCATGTTGAGCCCCTACCTGAGCAACACCGGCTCCGAGGCAGCACCGAAATGGACACCGGGGCACAACGTCGGCGAGCTGTATTTCCCGCCGCAAGTGCTCAAGCCATTGTTGCTGCAAGCGGTGCAGGCGGGTCTGGATCCGCACCTGCACGCGACCGGTGACCGCGCAGTCCGTGACTCGCTCAATGGCATCGAGTACGTGCGCCAGCAACTGCCCGGCAACGGCTTTCGCCCGGCGATCACCCATGCCGAGTCGGTCGACCCCGCAGACTATCCGCGCTTCAAGGCACTCGACGTCACCGCCAACATGTCTTTCCAGTGGGCCCAGCAAGCACCGTCCACGGTCGACGGCACCAACGAGCACTTGGGCGCCGCACGTTTTGCGCGCATGGAACCCTCGGGCAGCATCGCCCGCGCCGGTGGCCGAGTGGCGTATGGCAGCGACTGGCCGGTCGATCCCCTCGATGAGTTCCTGGCGCTGAAAGTCGGTGTCACTCGCTCCGGCGATCCGACCAACCCGCACAGCTATGGCCTCAAGTACGCAGGACGGTTGAACGCCGACCCGGCGCTGTCGCGCAGCGATGTGCTGCGCAGCATCACGCTCAATTCCGCCGAACAGTTGAAACTGGACAAGGTGGTCGGCTCGCTCGAAGTCGGCAAATTCGCCGACCTGATCGTGCTGGACAAGAACTTCATGCAGGTGCCCGAGGAAGAACTCGGCCGTAACCAGGTGCTGCTGACGGTGGTTGGCGGCAAGGTCGTGTGGGCCAAGGCACCGTTTCAGGGGACTGCGCCGCAAGTCGCTTCCCAGTCTGTTATTTCCCGATCCGCCCAATAAAAAACCAGAGAGCGTTCTGATGCGATTGATTCCAAACCTGTTGGCCGCTGCGTTGGCCATCTCCTCGGTGCCGGCGATGGCCGCCGCCGACCTGGTGTTGTTCAACGGCAAGGTCTTCACCGCCGAGCCTGGCCAAGGCTTGGTGCAAGCCGTGGCAGTCCAGGACGGCAAAATTCTTAAAGCCGGCAGCGATGCCGAAATCAATGCCCTGGCCGATGCCAAGACCCAGCGCATCGACCTGGCGGGCAAAGTCTTGATGCCTGGCATGATCGACACCCACAGCCACCCGGTCTCGGGCGCTTTCGACAGCATGAAAGCCAACCTGCTGGACGAGGTCAAACCCATGCCGGAACTGGAGCAATGGTTGATCGAAGAGGACAAGGCCGGGCGTGCCCGGTCCGGTGACGTGATCAGCGTGGCCGGGGTCAGTTCGGCCTATTGGGAGAAAGCCCGTGAACTGGGCAAGGTGTTCAACCAGGGACGCTGGGCCGATCAGCCGATTGTGTTCAGCGGCATCGACGGCCACACCGGCTGGGCCAACAACGCGATGCTCAAGCGCTTGAACATCGACGCGGCGCTGGTGAAAAGCCTGCCGGAGAAAGAGCGCGGTTACATCGGCCATGAAGCGGACTTCACCCCTAACGGCTACTTTGCCGAATCCCGCTGGGACGTGGTGCGCAACGGTGTTCCGGCACCTACCCCGGAAGCGATGCTCAAAGCCGCTCGCGAGGCGGTGAAAATCAACAATCAATACGGCGTCACGGCCTGGATGGACGCGGCGGCGAACGGCGGCAGTGAAGATTCGCTGTTCGATTTCCACGCGACCGCGGAAAGTGTCGGCGTACTGCCGCTGTACAAGGAGCTGTCGCAGAACGGCGAACTCAGCGCCCACGTCGCCGCGTTGATGGTCACCAACCCGAAAAGCAAACCCGCCGACCTGGAAGTGATTGCCACGGTGATGAAGCAATTCGAAGGCGTGCCTAACCTGACGTTCCCCGGTGTGAAGATATTTGTCGACGGCATTCTCGAGTTCCCGGGACAAACGGCGGCGGTTGTCGTGCCGTACAAGAACAGCCACAAGGACGGCCAACTGCTGACCGACCCGGCGCACTTTGGCGAACTGGTAGTGGCGGCGGAAAAACGCGGCTGGATCGTGCACATGCACGCCGTCGGCGACCGCGCAGTGCGTGAGGCGCTCAATGGCGTGGCGTATGCGCGCAAGCTCAGCCCGACGCCCGTACCTCACAGCGTCGCGCACTTGCAATTGGTTAATCCAAAGGAGTTTCCACGCTTCAAGCAACTGGGCGTGATCGCCTCGATGCAACTGCTGTGGGCCACCGGCGAGTCTTACACCGTCGAACTGGTCAAGCCTTACATCAGCGCGTTTGCCTACGGTTACCAGTATCCCGCGCGGTCCTTGCATAACGCCGGCGCGATGATTGCCGGTGGCAGCGACTGGCCGGTGTCGAGCGCTAACCCGTTCAACGCCATCGCCCAGGCCAGCACGCGCAAAGGGCCGTTGGGTGTGCTCAATGCCAAGGAAAGCATCGACCGCCAGACCATGTTCTACGCCTACACCATCAACGCGGCGAAAGCCTTGCGCCTGGACGAGCAGATCGGTTCCCTGGCACCGGGCAAGCAGGCTGACCTGATCATCCTTGACCGCGACGTGTTCAAGGTCAGCGATGACGAACTGTTCGAAACCAAAGTCCTGAAGACCTTCTTCGCCGGCAAGCAGGTCTACGCCCCCGCGTCCTGACCTGCGTACACCCGACACCTGTAGAAAACGGCCAGCCCCTCGTAGCGCGAGGGGCCTGGTTTCGCCATGCCTGAAATTCCCCGTACGTCATAACAACAAGAGAACTGTATGAACGCATTTTCAGCATTGACCCTCGCGACACTGGCACTGATCCCCCTGACCAGCCAGGCCCTGACCCTCAACGATGATTTCAGCCTGGAGATGACCCTGGGCGTCGTCAGCGATTACCGCACCCGGGGCATTTCACAATCCCTGGGCGATCCGGCAGTGCAGGGCGGGGCTACGTTGTTGCACAGCAGCGGCCTGTACATCGGCGCCTGGACTTCCAGCGTCGATTTCGGTGGCGGTTACGACACCCGGCAGGAACGTGATTACTACGCGGGTTACTACTGGCAGGCGACGGATGCGATCAGCCTGGACCTCGGCTACATGAAGTACGACTACCCGAAAAACTCCGAATTCAACCTCAGCGAGGTGTACGCGGTTCTCGACGTGTACGGCGTGAAGCTGGGTGCCTATTACTCAGAGGACACGCCAAATTTCTTCGGCGAGGACCAGGACACCCTTTACACCTACCTCAGCTACAAAATCGACTTGCCGGCCGAAGTCGGCCTAGACCTGCGCTTTGGCCGCAACGATGTAAAAGACCCGGCGTTCTGGACCGCCAGTGGCGATAACCGCGAGTCTTACTACGAGTGGGAAGCCAAACTGACCCGCGACTTCGTCGGTGTGACCTGGGGCTTGAGCTACGTCGACACCGATCTGTCGAAAAGCGAATGTTCCGGCTGGTACGGCTATGACGACCTGTGCTCGGCAACCGTTGTCGCCAGCGCTACCAAGACGTTCTAAGTCCTTTTCCTGACAACAAAAACAGTTCCACAAAGGAAACACCGTCATGAGTGCGCAACGAAGTCCGTTGTTCGAGTCCCGCTCGATCGATTTCATTCCCGAGGCCGAACGCCACGGCAGCCTCTACAGCCAGTTCACCTTGTGGCTTGGCGCCAACCTGCAAATCACCGCCATCGTCACCGGCGCTTTGGCCGTGGTGCTGGGTGGTGATGTGTTCTGGTCGCTGATCGGTTTGCTGATCGGGCAAGTGCTCGGCGGTGCCGTGGTGGCGCTGCACGCGGCGCAAGGGCCGAAGCTGGGATTGCCGCAGATGATCTCCAGTCGTGTGCAGTTCGGGGTGTACGGCGCGGCCATCCCGATTGTCCTGGTGTGCCTGATGTACCTCGGCTTCAGCGCCACCGGTGCGGTGTTGTCGGGGCAGGCGATTGCGCAGTTGATCAGCGTCAGCGACAGCGCCGGCATCCTGATTTTCGCGGCGTGCATCGCCTTCCTGACGATCTTCGGTTACCGGGTGATTCACCTGGTCGGGCGGGTGGCCAGCGTGCTGGGCATCATCGCCTTCGTCTACTTGTTCACCCGGTTGCTGACCCTCAACGACATCGGCCAATTGCTCGACAACCGTCATTTTGGCTGGAGCACTTTTCTGTTGGCGGTGTCGCTCTCGGCGTCCTGGCAGATCGCGTTCGGGCCCTATGTGGCGGACTACTCGCGTTACCTGCCGAGCAAAACGTCGTCATGGAAAACCTTCGCCGCCGTCGGCCTGGGCACCGTGCTCGGGGCGCAGGCTTCGATGGTGCTGGGGGTGTTCGCCGCTGCGTTGGCGGGGGCGAATTTCCGAGGGCATGAAGTGGCGACCATTGTCGGTCTGGGCAGTACCGGCGTGATCGCGTCGTTGCTGTACCTGAGCATCGTGTTCGGCAAGGTCACGGTGTCGACGCTCAATGCCTATGGCAGCTTCATGTGCGTGGCGACCATCATCAGCGGTTTTCGCCGACGCCTGGAAATCACCGCCGGGCAGCGCATGCTGTTTGTGCTGCTGATTGTCGCGGCGTCGACCACCGTGGCATTGCTGGGGCAGTACTCGTTCCTCAGCTCATTCAAGTACTTCATCCTGTTTTTGCTGACGTTCTTCACACCGTGGAGCGCGATCAACCTGGTGGATTACTACTTCATCAACAAGGAGCGTTACGACATCCCGGCACTGTCCGACCCGAACGGGCGTTATGGTCGCTGGAACGTGCTGGGGATCAGCGTGTATGTGATTGGCGTGTTGATTCAGCTGCCGTTTGTCGACACCCATTTCTACTCCGGGCCGATGGTCGCGCAGTTGGGTGGCGTGGACATTTCGTGGATTGTCGGGCTGCTGGTGCCGGGTGTGATGTATTACGCGCTGGCCAAGCCGTCGATGAGTGCGGTGGTTGCTGAGCGGGGTTGATACCCGCATTTGTGGCGAGGGGCTTTTGTGGCGAAGGAGCTTTTGTGGCGAGGGGGCTTGCCCCCGTTGGACTGCGCAGCAGTCCCATATTTTAGGGCCGCTTCACGCCCCAACGGGAGCAAGCTCCCTCGCCACAGGTTCAGCGCTCAGGCAGCTTCCAGCGCTCACGCATCTGTTCGTACTGCCCCTCAGGCAGTTGCACCAGCACCGGGGATTTGCTCGGGTCCAGCCAGTCGAACAGCTGCGCGATGTTCGCCGGGTCCATGGCCGTACAGCCACGGGTCGGTGCACTGGGGCCACGCCAGATGTGAAAGAAAATGCACGAGCCGGCAGCGGGAGAGGCCGGCGTGTTGTGCTGGATGACGATGCCTTGGCGGTACAACTCATCCGAGCGGCGCATCCGTTCGGATGAGTTCCAGTCTTTGTCGACGACGGCTCCGTCGACCAATTCGTTGTAGCGCGCCGAGTCGCTGTCATCCACGCATTCAATGGTTGATGTCAGGGCGAGGTAAGGCAATTTTGTCTGCGCCGTGGTGGTGTAGCCGAATGCCGTTCCCAGCTTGAACATCCCGGCCGGTGCCTTGCCATCGCCCTCCTGCTTGACCGGTCCCTGACTGGATTGAGTGTCAAGCAGTCCTTTGCCCCAACCCATCCCGTTCTTGCCAAGAACCACCGCGAACGGTGCTTCGAATTTTTCGAAGGCCTGCCCGTGTCGTTCATAGCGCTGGGCAATGCCCTGGATGTCACTCCAGTGTTTGCTGGTGACCACGATCAGTTGGTCGCTGCCGTCGAGTCCCTGGGCTATCGCGGCCAATGGAAAGAGCAGCGCCAACAGGGTTTTGATCAGCGGGTTCATGGCTGCAACGGCGTAATGGGGAAGTCCATGACGTCCGGCTTCGGCGTATTCCCGCTGTACGTGAAGTGCCACCACTCAGCGGAGTAACCGTTGAATCCTTCTTTCGCCATCGCGCGGGTGAGCCGCTGGCGATTGGCTTTGGCGGTCGCATTGATCTGCGCCGAATCCGTATGCGCCCGTTCATCGAAGCAATCAAAACCGGTGCCCATGTCCTGCGCACCATCTTTCCAGCGCTGGCCGTAAGGCGCGGTGCAATCGACCGGAGTGGCGGAAGGCGTCCAGGTCTCGGCGGGCGGGGCGCCGGGGCCGGTCAGCGTCAGGTCAACGGTGTTGCCCCGGGAATGATTGGATACGCGAGCCACGTAACCCAGGCGCCAGAAGTCTTGCTTGTCGACCCGAGGATAGAACTCGGTCTTGAGCGGGTCACCCGGCTCGGTGGCGAAGCGCCCCATGTCCGCCACCGCACGGGTCGGTCGATAGCAGTCGAACACCTTCAAGCCGTAACCCTCGGCTTTCAACGCGGTTTGCACTCGGGCGAGGGCCTTGGCGGCGTCCACCGACAACAGGCACTCCGGCGCCTGATAACCCTCGAGCGCATGCCCGGTGAAGTTGTGGGCGCTGGCGTAGCGGATGTCCTGCTCGATGCCCGGATCAATGGCGCGCAAGTACACCATGTGCTCGGGCTTTGGCGCGTCGGCCATGCACGGTGCGGCGAGGCTCAGGCACAGCATCAACAGACAGGGTGAACGCGGCATCGGGAACGGCTCCATGCATGAACAGTCTGTTCATGATGGCTTGAAACCGTCGGCACCTCCATGAAGTTGTTGATCGGCATGGTACGACGAGCGCACCAGCGGCCCGGACGCTACGTTCTTGAACCCCATCCGCGTGCCTTCCTCGGCGAACCAGGCGAACGTGTCCGGATGCACGAAACGCTGCACCGGCAAGTGGCTGCGCGACGGTTGCAGGTATTGGCCGAGGGTCAGCATGTCGATGTCGTGCTCGCGCATGCGCTGCATGACTTCGATGACTTCGTCGTCGGTTTCGCCAAGGCCGAGCATCAGGCCGGATTTGGTCGGCACATGCGGTACTGCGTGTTTGAATTTTTGCAGCAGGTCCAGCGACCATTCGAAGTCCGAACCCGGCCGTGCAGCCTTGTACAGACGTGGCACGGTTTCCAGGTTGTGGTTGAACACATCCGGTGGCTCAGAGGCGGTGATCGCCAACGCGACGTCCATGCGCCCGCGATAATCGGGCACCAGGGTTTCCAATTGGATGCCGGGTGACAGCTTGCGGATTTCTCGCAGGCAGTCGACGAAGTGCTGGGCACCACCGTCGCGCAGATCGTCGCGGTCTACCGAGGTGATTACCACGTACTTCAGGCGCAGCTCGGCGATGGCCACAGCCAGGTTCATCGGTTCGTTGATGTCCAGCGGCTTGGGCCGGCCATGACCGACATCGCAGAACGGGCAGCGGCGGGTGCAGATGTCGCCCATGATCATGAACGTCGCAGTACCACCGGAAAAACACTCGCCGAGGTTAGGGCATGAGGCTTCTTCGCAGACGCTGTGCAGCTTGTGTTTGCGCAGCAGTTGCTTGATGCGGTCGACCTCCGGGGACACCGGGATGCGTACACGAATCCAGTCGGGTTTGCGCGGCAATTCCTCGGTGGGGATGATCTTCACCGGGATCCGCGCGACCTTTTCCGCGCCGCGCAGTTTGGTGCCGATTTCTACTTTGGCCGGGCTCTTGCCGGTCGATTCGACAATGGCATTCATGGTGATTTCCTTGTACGCGAACGGGAGGGTGATTTGCCCTGATGCTTCCTGTAGGAGCCCGGCTTGCCGGTGATGACATCCTTCAGGGCGCCATCGCGGGCAAGCCGGGCTCCTACAAGAGCGGGTCACCGCGTGGTCAGTCGCGGTAGACCGGGAAGTCGGCACACAGGGCGGCGGCCTGCCGGGCAACATTGGCTTCGATATCGGCATCGCCCAAGTGATCGAGGATGTCGCAGATCCAGCCCGCCAACGCGATGCTCTGCGCTTCCTTGAAGCCACGGCTGGTGATCGCCGGCGTGCCGATGCGCAAGCCCGAAGTCACGAACGGCGATTGCGGATCGTTGGGCACGGCGTTCTTGTTCACCGTGATGCCAGCACGACCGAGGGCGGCGTCGGCGTCCTTGCCGGTCAGGCCCTGGCGGATCAGGCTGACCAGGAACAAGTGGTTGTCGGTACCGCCGGAGACCACGTCATATCCGCGCTCGATAAACATCTGCGCCATGGCCTGGGCATTGCGGATCACTTGCGCCTGATAGGTCTTGAAGCCGGGTTCCAGCGCTTCCTTGAAGCACACGGCCTTGGCCGCGATCACGTGCATCAGCGGGCCGCCCTGACCACCGGGGAACACGGCAGCGTTGAGCTTTTTCTCAAGTTCAGGATTGGCCTTGGCCAGAATCAAACCACCACGCGGGCCGCGCAGGGTCTTGTGGGTGGTGGTGGTAACCACGTCGGCGTAGGGCAGGGGATTGGGGTACAGACCGGTCGCCACCAGCCCGGCAACGTGGGCCATGTCGACGAAAAAGTACGCGCCGACTTTGTCCGCAATCTGACGGAAGCGCGGGAAGTCCAGGGTCTTCGAGTAAGCCGAGAACCCGGCGATGATCATTTTCGGTTTGTGCTCAACGGCCAGGCGCTCGACTTCGTCGTAATCGATCAGCCCTGTATTGGTATCGATGCCGTATTGCACCGCGTTGTAGAGCTTGCCGGAAAAACTCACCTTGGCACCGTGGGTCAAGTGACCGCCGTGGGCCAGGCTCATGCCGAGCACGGTGTCGCCGGCTTGCAGCAGGGCGAGATAAACCGCGGTGTTCGCCTGGCTGCCGGAGTGCGGCTGGACGTTGGCGTAATCGGCGCCGAACAGCTGTTTGGCGCGGTCGATAGCCAGTTGTTCGACCACATCGACGTGCTCGCAGCCGCCGTAGTAACGCTTGCCCGGATAGCCTTCGGCGTACTTGTTGGTCAGGCCGCTGCCTTGCGCTTCCATTACCCGTTGGCTGGTGTAGTTCTCCGAGGCGATCAGTTCGATGTGGTGTTCCTGCCGCGCATCCTCGGCGTTCATCGCCGCTAGCAGTTCGTCGTCGTAGCCTTTGATCTGGTCGTGCTTGCTGAACATGGTGTGGTCCTTTTTCGGATTCGGAAATGCGTGGGGGCTTCAGGCGTCGGCGTGTTCTGCAGTCAATTGCTCGTAGGCGTCCTGATCCAGCAGTTCGCTCAAAGCTTCAGGATCTGCGGGTTTGAAGCGAAAGAACCAGCCTTCGCCCATCGGGTCTTCGTTGACCCGTTCCGGGGTGCTCTCCAGCGTCGTGTTGATCTCGACCACTTCACCGTCCAGCGGCATGCCAATGCTGCTGGCGGCTTTCACCGATTCCAGTACCGACACTTCTGCGCCTGCATCGAAGGTGCCCAGTTCAGGCACTTGAACGAACACCACATCCCCCAATGCTTGCTGGGCAAACACCGTGATGCCGACGGTGATCAGGCCATCGGCGTCAAGCCGCAGCCATTCGTGATCGACTGTGAAACGCAATTGGCTCATCTCAGTTCCTTATTATTTTTGGACGCATTCAGGGCTCGTGGCAGGGCAACGAGCGGAGCTGAGGTTGAGATAGCAAGGGCGGTGCCAAGGTTGATTAGTTGTTTTAAATCAATGACTTGATCTTATTTCGTGAAGTGCGCGCCATTTCATTTGTATTGAAATCAATACAGGCAAGCAGGGCTGTAAGCGCAGACACCGTAAAGGCGGGTGGGAAGGAGATTGTCTTGATTTCGCTACGCTGTATCGATTTTCATACGATAAGTGCAGAAGCAACACAGTCTCCTGTAGGAGTGAGCCTGCTCGCGATGAGGGCGTGTCAGTTGAAATGTATGTTGACTGTCAGGCTCGCTCCTACAGGGGAATGTGATCCGGCAGATCACTCAGGGCTTGGCGGGAATGCCGTACTTGCGCAAGCGAATCGCAATCGCGCTATGGGATGTCTGCAACCGTGCAGCCAATAACCGGCTCGACGGATAGCTGCGATACAGCTGCTCCAGCAGGTTCTTTTCAAACCCGCCAACCGCTTCTTCCAGGCTGCCGACTTCGCCGTCGTTTTGCCGTTCGACGGCCGTGCGGGCGATGTCCAGGTCGTCGATGTCCACCAACGGGTTTTCGCAAATCGCCGCTGCACGGAAGATCACGTTTTGCAGTTGCCGCACGTTGCCCGGCCAGCGGTTGCCGAGCAGGGCGCTGAAGGTGCTCGGTGCCAAACGACACGGCGGTCGCTGGATCTGCGCGCAGGCCTGCTGCATGAAGTGATTGGCCATCAACAGGATGTCGTGACCGCGCTCGCGCAGCGGCGGCACTTGCAGGTTGAGCACGTTGAGGCGGTAGAACAGGTCTTCACGAAAGCGTCCTTCGGCGACCATTTTTTCCAGGTCGCGGTGGGTGGCGCTGAGCACCCGCACATTGACCCGAACCTCCTTGTCGCCACCGACCCGACGGAAGCAACCATCGCTCAAAAATCGCAGCAATTTGGCTTGCAGATACGGCGACATCTCGCCGACCTCGTCGAGAAAAACCGTGCCCTGATCGGCCAATTCAAGCAGGCCGAGCTTGCCGCCCCGTTGCGCGCCAGTGAAGGCGCCGGGCGCGTAGCCGAACAGCTCGCTTTCGGCCAGGCTTTCTGGCAGTGCCGCGCAGTTCAGTGCCAGGAACGGTGAGTCGTGGCGGGCGCTGATCGCATGGCAGGCACGGGCGACCAACTCTTTGCCGGTGCCGGTTTCGCCCTGAATCAGCAAGGGTGCATCGAGGGCCGCCACCCGCTGCGCGCGGGCCTTGAGTGCACGGATCGGCGGCGATTCGCCCAGCAGAGCATCGAAGCCTTCGGCATGGTCATGGTGCAACGCTGACAGGCGCTCGCCGATGCGGTTAGGTTGATACAAGGTGAGCAGGGCGCCTGCGTCGGTGACGGGCATCGCATCGAGCAGCAAGGTCTGGCCGCCGAGGCTGACTTCGTGCATGGGCAGGCGGAAATGCTGGTCGATCAACGTGCGCTGCAATTGCGGATCATCGAACAGCGCGGTCAGCGATTCACCGGCCGGTTCACGACCGCACAGGGCGATCAGCGCCGGGTTGGCCAGCAGCACATGGCCGCGGTCATCCACCGCCAGCACCGGGTCGGAACTGGCGGCCAGCAACGCGTCCAGTTGCAGGCGCCGACGTTGCCCCGGAAGGATGTCGACCATCGTCACCGCTTGCACGCCGCGCACATCGAAAAGCGCCTCGCGCAATTCCTCCAGCACCTCGGCACCGAGGGTCGGCGCATCGATGTAGACGTTCGGCGGCACCATTTCCACGGCGTCCAGATTGAAGCTGCGCCCACCCAGCAGGGCCAGCACTTCCTGGGTGATGCCGACGCGGTCGATAAAGGTGACGTGGATGCGCATGACGGGCCTGCAAGGTTGGCGAACTGAAATCAGTATGCCCGGCAAAATTTGAATTTGGCGAGTGTCACATCACGGCTGGCCGGTTTTACGGGTGCTGGTGGCCAGGTCCTCAAGGAACGCTTGCAGGATCGGCGGCGGTGCGGTGCCGCGCCGGGTGATCACATCGAACGGCGATTTCAGGAGCAGGCTCGTCGGGGCCAACTGGTGCATCTCGCCGTTCTTGACCCACTGGGCGGCGAAGTGCTCGGGCAGAAAACCCAGGTAGGCGCCGGAAATGATCAGGATCGCGGTGGCTTCGATGTTGTCCACGGTGGCGGCCGCCTTGCTCACGCCTAGGTGTTCGAGGTCGTGTTGCTGCATGTAGCCGCGCACGACGATCCGTGCTGCAGCGACTTCTTCGAGCAGTTCCTGGCCTTCCGCCTTGTTGCCATACAACGGGTGTCGCCGTCCGCAATACAACCCCAGCGCTTCCTGATACAGCGGCGACTGCAACAACCCGGGCACATGGATCGGGAAGTGCCCGATGGCCAGGTGCAAGCGGCCGTCGAGCACCCGTTCTTCCAGTTCCGCCGGGGTGCCGACGTACACGTTCAGGTGCACGTCATGGCCCCGTGAAACGAAGCGCTGAGTGGTGCGCGGAATCGGCGAATCCGGATCGGTGATTGTGGTGTCGATGATGCCCAGGTTGAGCTTGCCGCTGATGTGCTGCTTGAGCACGTCGGCGTCCATGCAGAAGTTTTCCACCGCCGACAACAGGCGCTGTGTGGCTTCGTGGATCGCCACCCCTTGTTCGGTCAGGCGAAAGCCGCTGCGCCCGCGCTGGCACAGCTTGACCCCAAGGCGGGTTTCCAGATGGGTCATCTGTTCGCTGATGGTCGACTGCCCGGCGTTCAACGCGGCTTGCGCGGCGGAAAACCCGCCGCAGCGGACAATCGTGGCAAACACTCTGAGCAACTTCAGATCGACATCGTGCAGTTGAATCACCTGGAACCTCCCGCCTGTGGATGCATCGGTAATGCCGATATGAGTATCTGATGTTTAGCATTTTTTCCACGAAAACCTGCGCCCATAGTCTTTCCAACGACGGTCGCCTTGCAGTCCGTCAAGCCGATAACAAGAAGTGGAGAGGCTAGAAATGTCGAACAACGGTTATGAATCCGGTCGCCTGAACCTGCCATTCGTGGGTCATTGCACCTTTGGCAAATCCCCGGTGTGCACCGATTGGGATGCACTGGATGCCGACGTCGCGGTGCTCGGCGTGCCCAACGACATGGGCACCCAGTGGCGCTCCGGCGCACGCTTCGGACCTCGCGGGATTCGTGAAGCATCGACGCTGTTTTCCTTCGGCCACGCCGGCGCCTACGACCACGAAGATGACGTGATGTACCTCACCGCCTCAGACGTGCGCATGGTCGACGTCGGTGATGCCGACATCGTCCACACCGACATGGTCACCAGCAACAAGAACACCGAATACGCCGTACGCAAGATCCTCGACGCCGGTGTGATGCCGGTGGTACTCGGCGGCGACCACTCGGTGCACGCGCCAGTGATCAAGGCCTTTGAAGGCCGCGGTCCGATCCACATCATTCACTTCGATGCGCACCTGGATTTCGTCGACGAACGCCACGGCGTGCGCTACGGCCACGGCAACCCGCTGCGCCGCGCTTCGGAAATGAATCACATCGTCGGCATGACCCAGATGGGCATCCGCAACGTCTCGTCGTCCAACCGCGACGACTACGAAGCGGCTCATGAAGCGGGTTCGAAAATCCTCTCGGTACGCGACGTTCGCCGCCTCGGGGTCGAAGGTGTGCTGGCGCTGATCCCGCAGAACATCAACTACTACATCACCATCGACATCGACGGTTTTGACCCGTCCATCGCCCCCGGCACCGGCACTCCGAGCCACGGCGGTTTCCTCTACTACGAAGTGCTGGAAATCATCCAGGCCCTGGCGAAACGCAGCAAAGGCAACATCGTCGGCATGGACCTGGTGGAAGTGGCACCGGTCTACGACCCGACCGGCATGACCTCGATCCTCGCCGCGCAACTGCTGCTCAACAGCATCGGTTTCATCTTCCACGAGCGAGGCAAGGTGCGCGCGGCCGCCGAGAGCGAAACCGCATCAGCCTGATCATCGAAACCAGTGACCCGGCAGGCTCTGACTGCCGGGCAGAGAGAATAAAAATGGACACGATCGTCAAGAGTTACCTGCAAAAATTCGGCGTCAGCGAAGCCACCCAGACCTTCCTCAGCAAGGTCCAGAAAATGTTCATCGGCGGCGCCTGGGTCGAAGCCAGCGACGGCCAGACGTCCGATGTGATCGAGCCCTCGACCGAAGGCCTGATCACCCGCATTCCCATGGGCACCACCGACGACCTGGACCGCGCCGTGCAAGCCGCTCGCGCCCAATTCGACGGTGGCGCCTGGCGTCAGGCCAAACCGGCCGAACGCGAGCGCATGATGCAGCGCCTGGCTGACCTGATCGAGCAGAACGCCGCCGAACTGGCGGAGATCGAATCCATCGACATGGGCAAATCGGTTGCCTTCGCCAAGGACGTGGACATCCAGGGTACCGTCGATACCCTGCGTTATTTCGCCGGGTGGGCTACCAAGCTGCACGGGCGCACCGTCGAGCCGTCGCTGCCGGGCAATTACCTGGCCTATACCCGCAAAGAAGCGGTCGGCGTAGTCGGCGCCATCGTGCCGTGGAATTTCCCGCTGCAAACCATGGCCTGGAAGCTCGGCGCAGCGCTGGCGACCGGTTGCACCGTGGTGGTCAAACCCGCCGAACTGACGTCGTTGTCGGCCCTGCGTTTTGCTGAACTGGTGCAGGAAGCGGGCATTCCTGACGGCGTGATCAACATCGTCACCGGGCGCGGCAGCGTGGTCGGTGCGGCCATGGCTACCCACCCCGGCATCGACAAACTGACCTTCACCGGCTCGACCCCGGTTGGCCAGACGGTTGGCCGCGCAGCGCTGGATGACATGAAGCGTCTGACCCTCGAACTCGGTGGCAAATCACCGGTCATCGTCTGCGCGGATGCCGACATTCCGGCCGCTGCCCAGGCAGTCGCCAACGGCGTGTTTTTCAACGCTGGGCAGGTATGCGACGCCGGTACACGGGCCTATATTCATAGCAGTGTCTACGACGAATTCCTGCGCGAGCTGATCGCCTACACGCGCACCCTGAAAATGGCTCCGGGTCTGGATCCTGACTGCTTCATCAGCCCGCTGGTTTCTGCCCTGCAAAAGCAGCGTGTGACCGAGTACATCGAGACCGGCAAAGCCGAAGGCGCCGAACTGGTCTACGGCGGTCAACCGGTCGATGGCCCTGGCTTCTTCGTCGAGCCGACCATTTTTGCCAACTGCCGCAATGACATGCGCATCGTCCAGGAAGAGATTTTCGGCCCGGTGCTGGTCACCGCACCGTTCGACGATGAGGAAGACGCGCTGGCCCTGGCCAACGATTCGCCTTACGGCTTGGCGGCGGCACTGTATTCCAACGACCTGGGCAAGGTGCACAGCCTGATTCCGCGCTTGAAAGCAGGCTCGGTCTACGTCAACGCCCACGGCACCCTTGATCCGTCGATGCCGTTCGGTGGCTACAAGCAGTCCGGGTTTGGCAAAGACCTGGGCGCCGAGCAACTCGACTACCTGCTCGAAACCAAGGCGGTGTGGATCACCTTGCCAAGCTGACACGCCCCCACAATCAAAAGGCATCTGCAACAACGCCAGGTAGGCATGGGCAACACTGAATTTGTGGCGAGGGAGCTTGCTCCCGCTGGGGCACGAAGCGGCCCTGAAAATGGGACTGCTGCGCAGTCCAACGGGAGCAAGCTCCCTCGCCACAGGGGAGTCGTTCACCCGAAAGAACGCGGTTATCTCGTCATGATCTTCCAACAATAAGAGTCCATCATGAACACTAACGCCAAGTCCGCCACGAGCGTGTCTGCCCTCGACGAAAAGTCTGTCGTCGAGGGGCATTCGATTGATTTCATCCCCGAGAACGAGCGCACCGACAAACTGGCCAGCCAAGGCCCGTTCTGGTTCCTCGGCAACTTCACCTTCTTCACCATGACCATCGGTTTCGTCGGCCCAAGCGTCGGCCTGACCGCACTTTGGACCACACTCGCCGGCACGCTGGGCATCATGTTCGGCACGCTGTTCATGGCGTTTCACGGATCCCAGGGTCCGCACCTCGGCCTGCCGCAGATGATCCAGTCCCGTGCGCAGTTCGGTTATCGCGGAGTGATCCTGGTGCTGCTGGCGACGCTGTTCGTGTTCGCCGGCTTCAACATCGTCAACCTGGTGCTGATGATGCAAGGGCTGCACACGCTGTTCGGGTTCAACCCCGCCGTGATTGCGGTGGCGGTGACCATTCCGGCGGCGGTGTTGGCGATCCTCGGCCATGACTGGATGCACCGCAGCTTCAAATGGGCGCTGTTTCTGTCATTGCCGCTGTATGGCCTGGTGACCGTGGCGGTGGTGATGGGCTGGGTGCCGGATGCGGTGCTGCCGGCACTCGCCGAAGGCGAAGTGGCCCGGGAGCCGCTGGGTTTCAACTGGACCGGGTTCATCGCACAGTTTGCGGCGGCCGCCAGTTACAACATCGCTTATGCCCCATACGTGTCTGATTACTCGCGCTACCTGCCGAAGAACACCTCCAGCGGCAAGCTGATCGCCGTGGTGTTCCTGGGTGCTTCGTTGTCCGGCGCGTGGATGATTTCCGTCGGCGGCTGGCTCGCCGATCACCTGCATTCAACCGACGTGCTGGTGGCCCTCGGGCAAGTCGGCAACACCGTGTCGCCGTTGGTGGGTACGGCGGTCGTGATCGTCACCATCCTGGCGTTCCTGCCGGTGATCGCGATGAACATCTACAGCGCCAAGCTGACCACGCTGACCTGCGTCGACTCGATCAAGCACATCGAACCCACCCGCAAGGCACGCATCCTGGCGATCGGCTTTGTGATCCTGCTGCAACTGGGCGTGGCCCTGAGCATCCAGAGTTCCGGCAAAGGCCTGTCGGTGCTGGGGATTTATCTGGTGGTGATGCTGTACTTCCTGGTGCCCTGGACCTCGGTCAACCTCACCGACTACTTCTTCGTGCGCAAGGGGCGCTACGCCATCCCGCACTTCTTCATGCCCCACGGCAACATCTACGGCAACTGGGGCCTGCGCGGCATCGCGGCGTATGCCATCGGTTTTATCTCGATGATCCCGTTCTTCTACATCTTCGACGGCGTTGAACAGCGCGAAGTGTATGTCGGCCCGCTCGCCAAGGCGCTGGGCAGCATCGACATCGCCTGGCTGGTCGGGTTGATCGTCTCGGGCGTGGCGTATTACTGGCTGAGCCGCTCGATCGATCTCAAACACGAAGAAGTGGTGATCCAGCAGATTGAGAAAAACTCCCCGCAATACACCACCGGCGACACGCTGAGCCACAAACAGCAGCCACTGCCGGTATTCACTGAATCGACGGTCGGGAGATAACGATGACCACGCAAAGAATGACCACGCAAAAATACGACTACATCATCATTGGCGCAGGCTCGGCAGGTTGTGTGTTGGCCAACCGCCTGAGCGAAGACCCGGCCACCTCGGTGCTGGTCCTGGAATTCGGCGGCAGTGACAAGAGCGTAGTGATCCAGATGCCGAGCGCATTCTCGATCCCGATGAACACCAAGAAGTACAACTGGCGTTATGAGACCGAGCCGGAGACCCACCTCAACGGCCGACGCATCCACTGCCCACGAGGCAAGGTGCTGGGCGGTTCGTCGTCGATCAACGGCCTGGTGTACATCCGTGGCCATGCACTGGACTTTGACGAGTGGGAATCCCTGGGTGCCGAAGGCTGGGGCTATCGCAATTGCCTGCCGTACTTCAAGCGCGCAGAAAGTTATGAATCGGGTGGCGACAGCTATCGCGGGCAGACCGGGCCGCTGCACACCACCAATGGCAACCACATGAAAAACCCGCTGTACGGGGCCTGGGTCGAAGCCGGCGCGGAGGCGGGCTACATCAAGACCGAAGACTGTAACGGCTACATGCAGGAAGGTTTCGGTGCGATGCACATGACTGTGAAAAATGGTGTGCGTTGCTCCACGGCGAACGCCTATCTGCGTCCGGCCATGGGACGCCCGAACCTGACCGTGATCACCCACGCGATGACCCGTCAGATCCTTCTCGAAGGCAAGCGTGCGGTGGGGGTCATGTACGACCACGGTGGCCAGACGCATCAGGTGTATTGCAACCGCGAAGTGCTGATTTCATCCGGACCCATCGGTTCGCCGCACTTGCTGCAACGCTCGGGCATCGGCCCGGCGGCCGTCCTGCGCAAGGCTGGGATCGGCGTACGCCATGACCTGCCGGGCGTAGGGGAGAACCTGCAGGATCACGCCGAGGTGTACATCCAGTTCGGCTGCAAGGAACCGGTGACCCTCAACAACAAGATGGATCCGCTGAGCAAGCTGATGATCGGTCTGCGCTGGTTGCTGTTCAAGGATGGCCTGGGCGCCACCAACCACTTCGAGGCCGGTGGTTTCATCCGCTCCGAGAAGGGCCTGCGCTGGCCGGACATCCAGTTTCACTTTCTGCCGGCAGCGATGCGCTACGACGGCAACAAGCCGATCAAGGGCCATGGCTTCATGGTGTTGACTGGCCCGAACAAACCGAAAAGTCGTGGCTATGTACGGGTGCGTTCGGCCGATCCGTACGAGCATCCGGAAATCCGTTTCAACTACCTGGAGCGGGAAGAGGACCGTGAAGGCTTCCGTCGTTGCATTCGCCTGACCCGGGAAATCATCGGCCAGAAAGCCATGGACCGTTTCCGTGACGGCGAAATCGCTCCGGGCGCGCAAGTCACCAGCGATGCAGACCTCGACGCCTTCGTGCGCGACAACCTGGAAAGCACCTACCATCCGTGCGGTTCTTGCCGTATGGGTGAAGACGACATGGCGGTGGTCGATTCCGAGTTGCGTGTGCGCGGCATCGCCGGGCTGCGGGTGATCGATTCGTCGGTGTTCCCGACCGAACCGAATGGCAACCTCAATGCGCCGACCATCATGCTCGCCGAGCGGGCATCGGATCTGGTGCGTGGCGCACAGATGTTGCCGTCCGCGGATGTACCGGTTGGGTTGGTCGAGGGCTGGGAAAGCAGCCAGCGCACCTCACTGCCGGGGCGCAACGTGCGCGTGTAACCCTTGTAGGAGCTGGCTTGCCGGCGATGGTGGCCGGCCTGACACACCGATTCGTCTGGTTCGCCAGCAAGCCGGCTCCTACGGGTGATCTTCGTCGGAAAATATTACGTCGTTGTTCCGTTGCCATTGCTAGTCTGTAATTCCTTGAGACCGCAATGGAGCATCCTCATGGCTATCCAGGCCCTGCGTGCCGACGCATCGCATATCGATCAAATCGCCCCTTTGTTTGACGCCTACCGGATGTTCTACGAACAGCCGTCGAACCTGGCGCAATCGCGTGCCTTTATCGCCGAGCGTATCGCCCGGGATGAATCGGTGATTTTTCTTGCTCAGGACACGGACGGTGAAAAGCTCGGGTTCGTCCAGCTGTTCCCGACCTTTTCCTCCATCGACGCCCATCGCACCTGGCTGCTCGGTGATCTGTTCACAACACCTGCCGCCCGGGGCAAAGGCGTCGGCTCGCTGCTGATGAACACTGCCCGCGACTTTGCGAAGCTGGCCGGCGCCAAGGGCATGACCCTGGAAACCGCCACCGACAACCTCACCGCCCAGCGCCTGTATGAATCGCTGGGTTGGGTGCGTGACCCCGGTTATTACACTTATGCCCTGGACTTGAAGAAAACCTGAGCCATCAATCCTGCTCACCGAACACCGGCCGCATGAACGAACGCTCGTAGCTGAGGATGAATTTCCTGTCCTCGGCGTATTGGAAGGCGGCGATGCAGTCTGGATCGTTCATGGACTGCCGACGGTAATGTTCATACGTCGCCAGGCTCGGGAAGGTGAACAGTGCCAGAGCGATGTTGTTGGCGCCTTCGGATGGCAGGAAATAGCCGTGGTGCTGGCCGCCGAATTTCTCCACCAGGGGGATCCATAACTTGCCGTAATGCTCGAAAGCGTCGAGCTGGTAGGGGTCGAGCACGTATTTCAGGTAGCACGTCACCATTGTTTCGTTCCTTGATCAGGTTGTTTGGGCAGCCGTCACTGTAATCAACGGAACGTGCAATCGACAATTATTGGTGTATGCCCGGTGATCCCTTGTAGGAGCGAACTTGCTCGCGATGGTCGCCAACGATTACGCGTGCTATCTGGCTGGACGCGGCGCATCTGAGTCCATCGCGAGCAGGCTCGCTCCTACAGGGGGGCGATTTGAAGAAATTGCGGGCAAAAAAAAGCTGCCTTAAGTGGCAGCGGAAGATAAAGCACGCATTTGATGGGCCGAGTATGGCGTCCGGTACATGACAATTCGATGACGGAAAAACAATTGAGGTGATGCCTGGTGCTGTCATCTGGATGTCATCGAAGCAGTGGCAAGATCCTCGCAAACCGTCTTGAGTGTCCGGTGGCCACACACCTGCCGGCGGATGAATTTGCAAGGAACCCCCTATGAAAAACGCCCCCCTGTTTGCCGCCATCGACCTGGGCTCCAATGCGTTTCGCATGATGATTGGCCAGTCGGTACGGCGGAACCAGCAGATGGTCATTCAGGAAGTCAGAACCCTGCGCGAACCGGTGCGGCTGGCGGAGGGTTTTCAGGGTGGGGCGCTCGATGAACTGGCGCTGGATCGCGGTTGGCAGGCGCTGGCGCGATTCGGCAAGAAACTGCGCGGTTTCGAAGCGGTTCGCGTGCGGGCCGTGGCGACCAGCGCAGTGCGCGAGGCGGATAACGCGCCGCTGTTCCTGGCCAGTGCCGAGCGTCACCTGGGGTTTCGCATTGACGTCATTTCCGGGCATGAAGAAGCACAACTGGTTTACGCCGGCGTGGCCCACACGCTGCCGGATGCGCAAAGCACACGGCTGGTGGTGGACATCGGCGGCGGCTCGACGGAAATGATCATCGGCCGTGGCGACCGGGTGCTGAGCACCGAGAGCATCGCCATCGGCAGCGGAACCTTTGGCTCGCGGTATTTCCACGGTGGATGGATCATGGCCGAAGCGCTGCTGGAGGCGGAGCGCGTCGCCACGTTGCAGTTCGAACCCGTCGCCCGTCATTACCGCTCGATGGGTTGGCAGCAGGCGATTGGTTCGTCAGGCACCGCGCGGATGCTGGCCAAGGTGCTCAAGGCCAACGGCTTGAATGACGAAGGCCAGAACGGCATCACCTACGGTGGCCTGTTGCGCCTGTCGTTGCGTCTGCTGGAAGTCAAACACGTCAAACACCTCAAGTTGGCAGGCCTGCCCACCCATCGCATGAGCACATTGCCCGGTGGGCTGGTGGTGATGCTGGCGGCGTTCAAAGTGTTGGGGATCACGCACATGATTGCGTCTGAGCCGGGGCTGCGGTTCGGCGTGCTGCATGGATTGATGAGCAAACCTCGGGGCTGATCGACGAGCGCATCAAGGAACTGGGAGGCTGACGCGGGGAAACCCAGGCCCGTGTCCGCACCATTGATTCAGGCAGCGATCGAACTCATTACCTCCCGAACCAAAAGGTAACCCCTCTAGGAGCGAGCTTGCTCGCGATAGCAGTGGGTCAATGAATAATCCGTTGTCTGATACGCCCTCATCGCGAGCAAGCTTGCTCCTACAGGTTTGGCGTTCACCTGACCGTTTTGGATATCCGTAGCCGTCATGTTCCAATAGCCAGCAATCGCAGTCTGGAACCGGAACATGAAGAACATCGCCGCATTGATCCTCTCCTCAGCGCTTGTGCTCAGCACTCCCGCCCTCGCTGCGGGCGATGTACAGGCCGGGGAGAAAGTCTACAAGCGCCTCTGCAGCGGCTGCCACCAGATCGGCGAATCGGCGCGTGCCTTCTTCGGCCCGCAGCTCAATGGCGTGATCGGTCGCCAATCCGCCGTCACCACGGACTACGTGTATTCCGATGCGATGAAATCCGCCAACCTGGTCTGGAACCGCGAAACCCTGATCGCCTACCTCGAGGCGCCGAAGAAAGTCGTGCCTGGCACTCGCATGATTTTCTGGGGTCTCAGCGATCCGGAAAAAATCGAAGACCTGCTGGCCTACCTGCAAACCTTCCCGGCCCAAGGCCTACGATCTACTGTCCGAGCTCTACCCGGGCCGTGAAGTGGTGCAGCTCAATATTCGGCGGGCGGGGGCGGCATCCACTGTGTGACCAGTCATCAGCCGCTGGTCTGATCGGTTGCCCTCAATTTCCGGCACCACACAAAACCGTAGGAGCAAGCTTGCTCGCGATAGCGGTGGATCAGTCCATAAAGATGCAAACTGACCCCCCGTCATCGCGAGCAAGCTTGCTCCTGCAGGGGGCTTTGGTGGGTCAGGCTTTACTGGCTTTCAGATAAGCCCCCAACCGCTGCCCCATCTGCTCACCCAACGCCTGCAACCCGCTCAGCGGCCGCACCATCACTTCAAACTCGACAATCCTGCCCTGTTCATTGAAACGAATCAGGTCGATGCCCTTCAGTTCTTTCTCGCCCACCTTGGCGCTGAATTCCAGAATCACGCTCAAGCCATCCCCGGTTGCCAGCTCTCGGTGATAAGTGAAGTCTTCGAACACGTTCATCACCGTGTTGAGAATCATCGACACCACCGGCGCGCCCGGATACGGCGTGTGCGCCATCGGTGAGCGGAACACCGCTTGCGGGTCCAACAGCTCGGGCAGGGCGCTCAAATCCTTGCGGCTGATCATCGCGTGCCACTGCTCGAGCGTGGCGGCGACGTTGGGATTGAGGTTCAGTTCAGACATGTTCAACTCCTGTTTTTATTGTTTTTTGCTGCGAAAACGCGGGTGGATGACCCTTTCAGGCTTGTACGCGGTGCTCTTGAGTTCATCGCGAGCAAGCTCGCTCCTACAGTGATTTGGGAGTCGATCGCGGAGCCGTCAGCCCAGCAAGCGTTCGATCTGCGCCAACTCCCAGGTGCTGAGCAGGCTCACCGGGTCGGTGCCGAACCGCTGGCCGTTGTCGAGCGCCCATTCGCGCCCCTCCGGGCTTTGCCCGTGCAGGCAGTGGCGCAGGTGTTTGTCGTCGACATCAAGGACCAGGCGCCAGCCGTCGATATCGACCCGCACATGACCAGATTCCGGCGATTGATCGACACGTTCGAAAGCGCGAATACCCTGGGCGGCATCGCGCAACTGCTGATAAATCTCGCGGGCGGTGAGGGCGGGCACGGCTGTCTCCGGTGTGAAATCGGGGACGCACAGGATAGACCAGTCGACCACGAAAAAGCCCGGCTGATGAGGCCAATACTGTTCACTTAAGAAAATCTCGAAACGTACTAAAAACTGTGGCGAGGGAGCTTGCTCCCGCTGGACTGCGTAGCAGTCCCCTAATTGGGGGCCGCTGCGCGCCCCAGCGGGAGCAAGCTCCCTCGCCACAGGGTTGTCACAACGCATTCAAGCCGCGCTGATCTGGCTGACACTGGTGATCTGCCCATTCCACACCATTTCGTAATGCGCGGTTTGCACAATCGATGTCACCGGTCGCGGCGTCATCAACGCCCAGCAATCACTGCCCGGCAGGCGCACCGAGTGATAACGCAAACCGGGGCAAGCGGCCTTCCTGATCTCCCGGCCGAGGCGCCGGGAAACGCTGTAATCCTCCGGCGCATACACCGGATCCGTCATCGGAAGGGCGGTAGCATCCTTCATCCCGGCGTCGACAAACGCGCAAGACAACCCTCGGAACACAAACCGCTCATAGTTCAGGCTCGGCACTTTCGACCAGTACAGACTCTGGTGATGCCGCACTTCGGCTAGTGCCGCTTCCATCGAATCCGCCAGGTACAACACTCCAAAACTGCCATCACTGAACCGTGAACCTTCCGGGTTCACATGGGTAAACGGCGCCGTCGCATAGGAACAACCCGTGATCCCGAACGGTATCTCGCGCCGCGGAATCAACTCCAGCTGACCCACCTCATTCCTCAACCGCGGATTGGTCAGCGCCTGAATCTCGAACAACACTTCAAATTCATCCGCATCCGCCACGTCATCGAACAAGGCAATCGGCGGAAACTTCGAATTGACCAACCGATAAGCCTGCAACACCTGCCCGGCAAACGTCGCCAACTCACTCAGCTTCACCATTGCGCGCCCCGCAACATGTCGATGCGGCGGAAGGTTTCATACAACGAAACCATGTCGCCCTGCGCCATGATCTCCAGCGGACTACGGCCATTGAAAAACTCATTGTCATTGGCCATCGACGCAAAGCCGTAAACGTTGTCCGGGTTATCGAACACCAGCCGCAACGTCGCATGAATATTCAGTACGAAACTGATGCGCTGCATCTGATCCGCATCCAGCGCCACCGCCCACTCCACCTCCCGCTGCCGCTGCCGCGCGCGGGTGTAAGTGCTGCGGGAAATGCGCAGGATGCGGCAGGCTTGATCGCCGGTGGCTTTCCACTTTTCCAGGATGTTCACCGCGGCACGCAGGCCGGTGACGCATTGGTTTTTGGTGAAGGATTGCGGTTGGGCTTGAGCGACGACTGGCATAGTCATGGGCCTCTTTGTGAATCTATAGATTTCAATGTAGTTATATTGAGTCTGCAGATCAAATTTGCAGTGACCAGTGGACTGGGTGAGCACAAACAAAACAGGCGCCTGTTGAGGCGCCCGCTTTCATTTACTCCGCAGCCTGCGCCCGCAACCGCCGCCCGATCACATCCATCAAATCACAACCATCGCGCAACGGAATGACCAGCAGTTTGCAGAAGTCCTCAAGCACCACCGTGTCGCAACCGAGTTCGGAGCGATAGGCGATGTTTTCCAGCACCTGTGTGACCGTGCGAATACGGTAATCCGCCATGGCTTGCAGGACGTCGAGTGGGGCTTGGGTGTCGATGAGCAGGGAGGCCGGAACCAGGTCGATTCCGGTGAGGGGCATGTATCTTTCCATAGAAGAAACTCCGATCAGTGCAAAGGTTGACTGTCCCTCATTCGTCGCCAAACGAATGGGTGACAGCTGTACGCAGGTTGGCGAACCGGGATCGGAAAACCGGCAGACCCGAAGGTCTCCCGCGCACAGCTGCCATAAAGACAGCTTTGCGAAGGTGCAACAGCATCTGCAAAAAAGCACAGTGCTTTTGCATCCGATCGAACAGGTCGCCAAACCTGGTCGCCATTTGGGCGACGGGGCGGACTATAAGCTTCATCAAGGTCATGGGCAAGGTGAGGAATTCCGAGGCTGACGTAAGATCTGCGCTGATGAAACCTCAGACCTTTCACATAACGTCACTGGAAATATAAACACAGACCTGAGATGGTCTTCGCCCCGTGGTTTCAGTCACCCACGCTATCCTTAATCATCGCTCCCGCCGTCGAGATGGATCCTCCCCAATGCAAACCCCGAACCCCCAGCGCCCCCTCTGGAAAACCTACCTGTTTTTCCTCGCCCCGATGGTGCTGTCGAACTTTCTGCAATCCATGTCCGGCACGGTCAACAGCATCTACATCGGCCAGATGCTCGGCACCCAGGCGCTGGCGGCGGTGTCGGGGATGTTCCCTATCGTGTTTTTCTTCATCGCCCTGGTGATCGGCCTTGGCGCGGGCGCGGGGGTGTTGATCGGGCAGGCGTGGGGCGCACGGGAGACGCATCTGGTGAAGGCGATTGCCGGGGCGACGTTGTTGTTGGGGGTGTTGATCGGGTTGGTGGCAGCGGTGGTAGGGAGTGTGTTTGCGCGGTCGGCGTTGGTGGGGTTGGGGACGCCGGCGGATGTGCTGGACGATGCGGTGGCGTATGCCCATGTGATGTTGTGGATCATGCCGTCGCTGTTGGTGTTTGTGTTGTTCACGCAGTTGCTGCGCGGGGTCAGCGATACGTTGTCGCCGTTGTTGGCGCTGGTGGTTTCGACGATTGTTGGGTTGGCGCTGACGCCGGCGTTGATTCGCGGGTGGTTGGGTTTTCCACCGATGGGGATCCAGAGTGCGGCGATTGCCGGGCTGGTGGGTAACCTGGTGGCGATGGGGCTGCTGGCGTGGCGCTTGCTTGGCAAGGGCCATCCGCTGGCGCCGGACCGTGAGTTCTTCGCGGCAATGAAGCTGGACATGGTGATCCTCGGCAAGGTGCTGCGCATCGGGTTGCCCACCGGGTTGCAGATGGTGGTGCTGTCGCTGTCGGAGCTGGTGATTCTGGCGCTGGTGAACCAGCACGGGTCCCAGGCGACGGCGGCGTATGGCGCGGTGACGCAGATCGTCAATTACGTGCAGTTCCCGGCGCTGTCGATTGCGATCACGGCGTCGATCCTCGGTGCGCAGGCGATTGGGGCGGGACGCATTGAGCGCATCGGACCGATTTTGAAGACCGGATTGATGATCAACGTGTGTTTGACCGGTGGTCTGGTGGTGCTCGGATACTTGTTGTCGAGCTGGTTGCTGGCGTCGTTCCTCACCGAAGAGGCGACGCTCAACATGGCTGAGCACCTGTTGCACATCATGCTCTGGAGCCTGTTGGTGTTCGGTTTCCAGGCGATCATCGGCGGCATCATGCGTGCCAGCGGCACGGTGATGGTGCCGGTGGCGATTTCCATCGTGTGCGTGGTGGGTGTGCAGTTGCCGGCGGCGTATCTGCTGGATGCGAAGTTCGGGTTGCAAGGGGTGTGGATGGCATTTCCGGTGGCGTATCTGGGGATGCTGGCGTTGCAGACGCTGTATTACAAACTGGTGTGGCAGCATCAGAAGATTGAGCGGTTGGTGTAGGGGGAGCAAAGGGGCGGATAATGTGGGTAGTTGCTAGGTGTGGCGAGGGGGCTTGCCCCCGTTGGGCTGCGTAGCGGCCCTGGTAATCTCGTTTTTGCGAGTGCTGCGCACTCGAACGGGGGCAAGCTCCCTCGCCACAAAGGCCCTTGCCACAATGGACGATGTGACTGAAAAAGACAGGCGCGATCGCCTGGGGAGGTTTTCACATGAGCCCCTTGTCCCATTCCATCCTGCAAGACCGGCCAGCAGCCGGGCGGCGTTTGATTGAAGCGCTGCGACCTTACGCCCGCCGACCCGATGTCATCGTTTTAGCCTTGCCCCGTGGCGGCGTGCCGGTGGCCTATGAAGTGGCCAGGGCGCTGGGCGTGCGTCTGGACTTGATGCTGGTGCGCAAGCTTGGCGTGCCGTCGAGACCGGAGTACGCCATGGGCGCGATTGCCAGTGGCGGCATTCAGATTCGCAATGAAGAAGCGCTGCGCGATCATCCGATTGATCAAGTGACGTTCGATGCCGTGGTTGAACGGGAAACCCGCGAGTTGTTGCGCCGTGAGCAGGTTTATCGAGGCACGCGTGCGCCCGTAAAGCTGAAGGAGCAAGTGGTGATTCTGATCGACGACGGCTTGGCGACCGGCGCGTCGATGAAGGCGGCGATCCATGCGCTGCGCGTGCAGTCACCCGCGCGCATCGTGGTGGCCGTGCCCGTGGCGCCGATTGAAACGGCAGAGGCGCTGCGCCGCGAAGTGGATGAGCTGATTTGTCCGTTGATGCCTGAATGGTTCACCTCGATTGGTCATTGGTACATGGACTTTTCCCAGACGTCGGATGCCGAAGTGATCGCATTGTTGCAGCGGGCGTGGCAACGCGAGGACAGTGGGATGCCCTGATGGGCATTGCCCGGTCGGTGTTCGAAGTGGAATAAACACCGATTCTTTGCTTTAGTCCTTCTGATACCAGTCTCGGTGTGCAGCGCTGAAATCATCTCGGGAGCCCCGCCCGGAGAGTCCGATGACCCCTCGAATACTGTGTTTCGTCGCGTTGGCCGGTGTTCTCACACTCGGCGTTTTGCCGCGCGCCGACGCCGTCGAATACGCCGCCGTGAACGCCACCGCCAGCACCATCAGCTTTACCTATCAGCAGTTGGGTTCCAGGGTTTATGGCACGTTCGGCAAGTTCGAGGGGCGCCTCGATTTCGACACGGAAAACCCCACCGCCGCCCATGCCGCGCTGACCATCGACCTCAACAGCATCGATATCGACAGCAGCGACGCCAAGAGCGAATTGCAGAAACCGGCGTGGTTCAACACCGACACCTATCCCCAGGCCACGTTCGAATCGACGGCCATTCAAGACCTCGGCAACCACCGTTACACCTTCACCGGTAACCTCTCCGTCAGAGGGCAGACACGACAGGTGAACGTGCCGGTGGTGCTCAAATCAGAGAACGCCATCGGCATCTTCGACGGTGAGCTGACCCTCAAGCGCGACGATTTCAAGATGGGTGAAGGGGAGTGGGCGGACAATTTAGTGTCCAACGAAATCAATATTCGCTTTCGCATGGTGGCGCCGCAGCGCTGAGGTCATCTGCCCGTCAACGACACTCCTACAGGGATTGGATTGTTGCTGACAGAACCACTATTGCCAAAACGCATCGGCTTCGACGAAAATGAGAGTCATTATCAAATAACATTTGTGTCGGGTCGTTTTCATGTCCTCCGCTGATCTCTCGCTGCAACACGCTGTGCATACGCTGTACGAGGACCATCACAGTTGGCTCTGCGGTTGGCTGCGTAAGCGCCTCGGTTGTGTCGATCATGCGGCGGACCTTGCCCAGGACACGTTCATTCGCGTACTGACCCAGCGCAAAACCCTCGAACTGCGTGAACCGCGGGCCTACCTCAGTACGATTGCCCGCAGCCTGATGATCGACATGTTCCGCCGTCGTGCGCTGGAACAGGCCTGGCTGGAAACGCTGGCAGCCACCCCCGAACCTGTGGCGGTGTCGCCGGAAACCCGTGAGCTGGTCATCGAAACGCTGATGGAAATCGACCGTCTGCTCGATGGCCTGGGTGAACGGACTCGGGAGATTTTCCTGCTGGCGCAACTCGATGGCCTGAGCTACGTCGAAATAGGCCGTCGCATGAATGTCTCGGTGACCACCGTGAAGAAACATGCCGTGCGCGCCCTGACGCACTGTCTGTTGTTGATTGAGGACTGAGCCTTGGCGCAACCGCAATCCCTGGATTACGCCACCCTGGAAGCCGCCGCGCGCTGGTATGTCGACTTGCGCGATGACGTGCCAGATGAAACCGTTCGTGAGGCGCATCGACGCTGGCTGGAGCGTGATCCGCGGCATGTGCAGGCCTGGGAGCGTCTCGGGCGCTTGCAGGACAAACTCGGCCAGGTGTCCCCCGGCGTCGCCCGGCCAACGTTGGCCAGCGCCCGGGCCAAGCGTCGCGATGTGCTCAAAGTGTTGTCGCTGCTGGTGGTGGCGAGCGGGGCGGGGACGCTGGCCTGGAACACCACGCCACTGTCGACGTTGATGGCGGACCAGCGCACCCGTACCGGTGAACGCCGACGCGTGCGCCTGGATGACGGCACGCACCTGCAACTCAACACCGCCACGGCAGTGGACGTGCGCTACGGCGACAATCTGCGAGAAGTGCGTTTGCTGGCAGGTGAAATCCAGATTGAAACGGCCCGGGACACATTGGCTCGGCCGTTCATTGTGCACACCGCCGAAGGCAGCATCCGCGCTTTGGGCACCCGGTTCATCGTACGCAGCGAAGCGGGGCGCACGCTGGTCAGTGTGCAGGAGCATGCCGTGGAGGTGCGCAGCGCCCATCTGCCTGATGCTGCCGTGCGGGTTGATGCCGGTCAGCAAGTGGGTTTCCGTGAAGACCGCATCGAGCCTTTACTGCCTGCAAATGCACTGGCGGATGCCTGGACCCGCGACATGCTGGTTGCCAACGATTGGCGCCTGGCGGATTTCATCACCGAGTTGCAGCGCTACCGTCCCGGGCACCTGGGCTGTGATCCGGCCGTGGGTGCACTGCGAATTTCCGGGGCGTTCCATCTCGGCAACACCGATGCGGTGCTGGACAACCTGACGTCCACGCTGCCTGTGCGTATCCGTCGTTTCAGCCGTTACTGGACCACGGTGGAAGCGGTTTGAGTATTCCGGCAAAAAAATCCGCAGCAGGGGTTATTGATTTTGATTCTCGTTCGACTTGGTAGATAGAGGCGCGATAGACGCCGCCATTTGACTGCCAACGGGCGAAAGGAAACTGCATGACCCCTCGCAATCCCCAACACCGCATCGCTTCTACCCAGCCATCCATCAAACCCTTGAACCGTGCGGTTCACGCCGCATTGTTGGGCATGGCACTGGCCGTTCCATTGGCGATGACGTTGGTGGCACAGCCTGCCTGGGCGCAAACCTCGGACGAGGCGCAATTCAACATTCCTGCCGGCCCGCTGGGTTCGGCGCTGACCCAGTTTGCATCCACCGCTGGCGTAACCGTTTCGTTCGATCCGGCCCATGCCAACGGCCAGAAAACCGCAGGCTTGCAGGGCCGCTATACGACAGACGCCGGTCTGCGCCAGTTGCTGGCCGGGAGCAAGCTGGAGGCGGTTCGCCACGACAACGGAAGCTATTCGCTGCTACCGATACAGGCCAGTGGTGCCGCGTTGCAGCTAGGCGCTACGAGCATTTCGGGCATCGTTAGCGAATCGGCTTACGGGCCGGTGGACGGCTACGTCGCGACCCGCAGCGCCACCGCCACCAAGACTGACACGCCGATCCTGGAAATCCCGCAGACCATCAACGTGGTCACCGCCGCCCAAGTCGAAACCCAAGGTGCACGCAACCTGACTCAGGCCTTGCGCTATACGCCGGGGTTGAACACCGGCGGGTTCACCGACCGCAACTCGATTGCCGATGAAATCACCAGCCGTGGCTTCGCGCCGACGCCGTTGTATCTGGACGGTGCCTACATCCCTTACGCCGGCAGCCTCGGCGGTGCGCCGCAAATCGATCCGTACACCCTGGAACGCATCGAAGTGCTCAAGGGCCCGTCGTCGGTGCTTTATGGGCAGAACCAGCCGGGCGGTCTGATCAACATGGTGTCCAAGCGCCCGACCACCGAGCAACGCAGCCAGATCAAACTCGGCGCGGGCAGCTACAACCGGGTGAACGGAGCGTTCGATACCAGCGGCCCGCTCGACGAGCAAAAAGAATTCAGCTATCGCCTGATCGGTGTCGCCGACAAGGGCAACGAACAGGTCGACCACAACAACAGCCAGCGCATGCTGCTGGCCCCGAGCCTGACCTGGGCGATCAACGAGGCGACAGCCCTGACGCTGTTGGCGCAGGTTCAACGCGATGACGGCGTGCCTGACTATCAGTCGTTGCCAAGAATCGGTTCGCTCGACCGTGGCCCCAACGGTGAGAAAATCAACCGCCACTTTTTCTCCGGCGACACCGATTTCAACGACTACAAGCGTGACCAGTATGTCTTCGGCTATGACTTCACCCACGATTTCAGCGAAGACCTGAAATACCGCTCCAGTGCGCGCTACACCGACGTGCGCGACCGCTATAAAGGTTTCTACCTGCGCAGCTTCGTCACCGATGCCGATGGCGTGACCGATTACACCCGGGCCAATCGCGCCAAGGTCGATTGGCATCAGCACAACATCGCCTACACCATCGATAACAACCTGGAATATAAATTCAACACCGGTGCGCTGGAACACACCACGCTGGTGGGCGTGGACTATCGGCATTTCTCTCGCAAGTACGACGGCTACAACGCCAACAACGTGTTGCCGGTCGACCTGTACGGCAAGAACAACTACGACACCAGCAGCGTGACGCCGACGCTCACCACACAGTGGGACAACACCCTGCGCCAGACCGGCGTGTATGTGCAGGACCAGATCAAACTGGACCAGTGGATCCTGACCATTGGCGGTCGCCAGGATTGGGCGGAAATCGACAACAAGGACTTGCTCGCGTCCACCCACGAAGCCAAGCGCGACAATAAATTCACCGGCCGGGTGGGCCTGACCTACGTCACCGAGTTCGGCCTGGCGCCGTACGTCAGCTACTCCGAATCCTTCCTGCCGACACTCGGTACTGCGGCGCCTCAACGGGGTGGCAGCGCCTTCGACCCGACCGAGGGTGAGCAATACGAAGTGGGTGTGAAATACCAGCCGTTCGAGAAGACGCTGATCACTGCGTCGGTTTATCAAATCAAGCAGAAGAATGTGCTGACCGGCGATGACGACTATCCGGAGTACATGTCCCAGAGCGGCGAAATGCGTTCTCGTGGCGTCGAGCTGGAGGTCAAATCGAGCCTGGACAACATCGACGTAATGGCGGCCGCCAGCTACATGGATTCGTTCTACACCAAGGACACCTGGGGTAACGAGGACAACCGTAACGAAGCGCAGTCGCCAGTCTCTGCTTCGATGTGGGTGGACTATCACTTTACCCAGGCCAACCTCAACGGCCTGACGTTCGGCGCCGGTGCGCGCTACACCGGGCGTAAACCGGGTGATGCCGCCAACTCGTTCGACGTGCCATCGTGGGTTGTCTATGACACCACCGTCAGTTACGACATGGGCAAACTCGACCCAAGCCTGCGTGGCTTGCAAACCCGCCTGAATGTGCAGAACATTTTCGACCGCGAGTACGTGTCGGACTGCAATTATTCGTTTGGTTGCTACTACGGGCAGGAGCGGGTGGCTTCGGTTGAGATGACGTACGACTGGTAAGTCTCCTGATTTTGCGGTGCGATCACTGACGCCATCGCGAGCAAGCTCGCTCCTACACTTGATTTGTGTGCACCACAGATCCCCTGTAGGTGCGAGCTTGCTCGCGATGAGGCCGGCACACGGTATGATAGGCCGCGACGAACGCTTTACACCGCCCCGGAGTCAATCCCCGCAATGCCCCAGATCAGCCACTTCAAGACACCGTGCCCCGAGCACATCAACAGCCAGATTCTGCAGATGGTGGTCGATAACCTGACTGACATCAGCATGGTCGCGATCCCGCCAAGCAACCTGCTGCACAACGTGTACCAGTATGCGATCGGCTATGAGGTTCATCTGTACCTGGAAGCGTTGAACGGGGCAAAAGGGATAAGCGTGGAGTTGATTGTCGCCACCGATCCGGACGAGCCCGACACGGTCATCGGTTTTCTGTTGTACCTGCCGGTCAAGGACGATCCGGACGCTTGCGGCGTGGCGTACATGGCCGTTCACGCGGAGCATCGGCGCCACGGCGTGGCGCGACGGATGGTGCGCGAGATGGTCGGCCGTTACCCCCATGCCGAACTGACCTGCGCTGTGACGAAGGTGCCGTACTTTGAGTCGATGGGTTTTCAGGTGGTGGGCGTGCGCGCGACCCAGGTGCTGATGAACACCCGCGATCACGGCAGCGACGGGCTCATGCCGTTGCTGGATGTGGCACCGATCTACAGTTCGCTGGAGGTGCGGCAGATTCATACCTACCTGCTGCAAAAACACGGCAAGCGGGCGATGGTCGATGCGGAGAAACAGCGCGACCGGCACCTGGACCAATTGACGCGCAAGGCCCATGAGTTTGTGCGCGAGCGTTTGGGCGTTGATCTCTGACCGCGCTCCACCAAACACCACAACCCACTGTAGGAGCGATCCTGCTCGCGAAGGGCGTTCAGTCGACATGTCAGAACCTGACACGACGCCATCGCGAGCAGGCTCGCTCCCACATTAAAAAGAGTTGGTTTTCAGAAGGTTAAAAAAGAGCCTCAGAGCTCTTTGATGGGGAGGAAGTAGAGCCGTTGAGGCTCAAGATGCGCATGAAGCAAGTGGTGAGCTTGTAGGGGTTCAGAACACTCACCACTTACGCAACGGCTTGTTGAGCAAACAAGCGGCTGCGTAACTCCATCCTAGAAAGACCGAGTGTTTCACTCAAGTACCACTAGTCGTATCGCCTGCGCCACGTGTTCCGGCTTCACGTGAAAGCCGTTGATGTCGTTGAGCAACCCGGCTTCGCGAATCCACTCCAGCCCCGGCAGCGCCTACAACATTTGCGTAGGCGCCGCCGAAGGCTGCGATCTTTTAGCTTTCCCCGAGTTTGAACACCAACGCCTTCAGCCCACACTCGACATCCGCGTCCGGAAACTCCGGCGGATTCTCCAGCCGTTGTTCAAACCGCAGGCTTGGCGCCTCGCGAGTCACGCCGTCAATCAGGAAGTCGGCACCGAAGGCCGGATCGTTCATGCAGGCCAATACCGTGCCCTGTGCACTGAGCAATTCCGGCAGGCGGCGCAACACGCGCTGATAGTCCTTGGTCAGCAGGAAGCTGCCTTTCTGGAACGACGGCGGGTCGATGATCACCAGGTCATACGGGCCTTTGCCGATGACCTTGCCCCAGGACTTGAACAGGTCGTGGCCGAGAAAGGTTACCTTGCCCAGGTCGTGGCCATTCAGCCGGTGGTTGTCGCGGCCACGGCTCAGGGCCGGGCTCGACATGTCGAGGTTGACCACATGCGTCGCGTCGCCTTCGATGGCCGCCACCGAGAAACCGCAGGTGTAGGCGAACAGATTCAACACCCGTTTGCCTTCGGCGTTGGCCCGTACCCAGTCGCGACCGTAGCGCATGTCGAGGAACAGCCCGGTGTTTTGCTTGCGACCCAGGTCGACGCGGTACTTCAGGCCACCCTCGGTGATCGTCAGTTCGTCGATCTCTTCCCCGAGCAACCATTCGGTGGTGCTTTGCAACAGGTAGCGATGTTGCAGCAACAGCGTATGGGCACCGGATTGCGTCCACTGCGCTGACTGGGTGATCGCCATCAGCACCTGCTTCAGGTTTTCGAGCTGCGCCGCTTCGGGTTCCTTGAACAGCGCCACCAGCACCACGCCTTGCAGCCAGTCCACGGTCACTTGCTCCAGCCCCGGCCAGCAGCGCCCGCGCCCGTGGAACAGGCGACGGGTTTCGGCGGGGGCGGCCGCGAGGGCGGTCAGCAGATGGTCGTTGAGGATGGCGAGGGCTTCAGGGTTCATCGGGTCGGGTCGGTCGTTTGTGGGGGCGGCATTTAAACATAACCGAGTCTGTTGCGGGTTACACAAATCCCTGTAGGAGCGAGCCTGCTCGCGATGGTGTATCAGGCACCCATGCGTTGTCTGACACACCATCGCGAGCAGGCTCGCTCCTACAGATTCAATGCCAGTTATCACGTTTAATTTAACTTTACGTGAGGATTTGGCGATCTTCCGGCTTCCATACTCGGCTCCAACGAACAACAACCGGGAGCCGGACATGTCGCAGACAACTGCTTCACCCAAGGCCAGCCATCCACGCTGGCTGCGGCTGACCCATTGGCTCAACGCCCTGGCGGTGCTGGTGATGGTCGCCAGCGGTTGGCGCATCTACAACGCCTCGCCGATCTACGATTTCAGTTTTCCCAAGTCGATCACCCTCGGCGGCTGGCTGGGTGGTGCGCTGCAATGGCATTTTGCGGCGATGTGGTTTCTGGCGATCAACGGCCTGATCTACCTGGCCTTCAACCTGTTCAGCGGACGCCTGAAACGCCGCTTCTTCCCGGTCTCGCCCAAAGGCGTGCTGCATGACCTCGGGGCCGCATTACGCGGAAAACTGGGGCATGCCGACCTCACTCATTACAACCAGGTGCAGCGTTTTGCCTACCTGTTCGTGATGCTCGACATCCTCCTGCTGGTGCTCTCCGGGCTGGTGCTGTGGAAGTCGGTGCAGTTCCCGCTGTTGCGTGAGTTGCTGTGGGGATACGAAGGCGCACGGCGTGTGCACTTCTTCGCCATGGCGCTGTTGGTGGGCTTTGTCGCGGTGCATCTGGTGATGGTCGCGCTGGTTCCGAAAACGCTGTTGGCCATGATCGTCGGCCGCAAGGAGCACGTATGAAAAAGCGCATCGAAGGCACGGGGCTGGACGAGCAATCGATCCTCACCGACGCCCGCAAGATCCTCGCGCCACAGATCGAAGACCGCTCGCGGCGTTCGTTTCTGCTGCGCGGCCTGACCCTCGGCGGCGTAGCGATGTTGTCCGGTTGCAACATCACCGACAACGACAGCGTCGAGACCGCGCTGTCATCGATGTCGCGCTTCAACGATCGGGTCCAGGGCTGGCTGTTCAACCCCAACGCCATGGCACCGACCTATCCGGCGTCGATGATCACCCGGCCGTTTCCGTTCAATGCCTTCTACGGCATCGACGAAGCGCCGACGGTGGATGAGCAGAGCTATCGCCTGGAAGTCAATGGCCTGGTCGCCGACAAGCGCAGCTGGCGCCTCGAAGAGCTGCGCGCCATGGCCCAGACCGAGCAGATCACCCGGCACATCTGCGTCGAAGGCTGGAGCGCCATCGGGCGTTGGGGCGGCGTGCGCTTCAGCGATTTCCTCAAGCGCATTGGCGCCGACACCGATGCCAAATACGTCGGCTTCAAATGCGCCGACGACTACTACACCAGCATCGACATGGCCACCGCGCTGCACGCGCAAACCCTGTTGGCGCTGACCTGGGATGGCGCGGTGTTGCCGCGCGAGTACGGCTTCCCGATGAAGCTGCGCATGCCCACCAAGCTTGGCTACAAGAACCCCAAACACATTCAGGCGATTTTCGTCAGCAACACCTACACCGGCGGCTACTGGGAAGACCAGGGCTACAACTGGTTCGGTGGCAGCTGAGAGGCGCCTGAACATCACACCGTCCACAAACCTGAGCTTCAAGGAGTTTCATCATGAAAAAGTTGACCACTGTTGTGTTGTCCATGTGCCTGGCTGTTGGCGCCGCGTCCGTTTTCGCGGCTGACACCATGAGCAACGACAGCATGAGCAAAGATTCGATGTCCAAGGAGGCGATGTCCAAAGACGCGATGAAAAAAAGCGAAATGTCCAAGGACGCCATGTCCAAAGACAGCATGAAGAAAGACGAGATGAAAAAAGATGCCATGTCCAAGGATGCGATGAAAAAAAGCGAAATGTCGCAGTAACTGCCGCGACCCGATACCTGTAGGAGCAAGCTTGTTCGCGAAGGCGTAGTGCCAGCCGCTATCCATGTCGGCTGAACTACCGCAATCGCGAGCAAGCTTGCTCCAATTACAGGTTTTTTTGTGGCGGCGAAATTCTCGATTTTCCGCCACCCGCCACTGATGTTTTTCGATTTGCTGTATCAAAAATGAATTTCCGTCCTGTCAGCTGCTCATACCTTTTAAGTGCGGACTAGAGCCCGCGAAAATATTGAAGCACTCAGGGAGCGGCATGGTCATGAGTCGAGAACCGACGACAGGCGCACACCTTCCTCGCGGATTGATTCTAGTGGTTGAGGACGATCCGCTGATCCTGGAATTTCTCTGTGAAATTCTGCAGGAGGAAGGTTTTGTGGTTGAGCCACAGATCAGTGCGGATGCTGCATCAATCTATCTTGAGCAGCATGCGTGCGAGGTGGGGTTGTTGCTGACTGACATCACCATGCCGGGCACGCTCAATGGCGCGGATCTGGCCAACCAGTTCGGTGATCGCTGGCCCGACAAGCCGATCATGATCATGTCCGGCTACGAAACCCCGGCCAGCTCCGGTGTGCGGCATAAGGTGGCTTTCATCAAGAAACCCTGGGCAATCGGCTCTCTGCTCGATTGTGTCGACGGTGCGTTCAAATCCAGGCGACTCAACTGACCTCGTTCGCAGATGCTACATTGCCGGACACATTCGCCCGGCACCCGCGAGGTTCTTTCCTGTGTCTGATCACCGTGTTTTCAACACGCCTTACCGCGCCTTTCTGTTCGACATGGACGGCACCGTCCTCACCTCCATCGCCGCCGCCGAGCGGGTCTGGACAACTTGGGCGGTGCGCCATGGGGTTGATGTGGAAGCTTTTTTGCCGACCATTCACGGTGCCCGTGCCATCGACACGATCACGCGTCTCGGGCTGCCGGGCGTGGATGCCGAAGCCGAGGCGAAGTGGATCACCGAGGCGGAAATCGAGGACGTCGAAGGGGTTTTTGAAGTGGCTGGAGCGGCGGCTTTTCTCAAGCTACTGCCAGCCCATCAGTGGGCCATTGTCACCTCCGCACCCCGGGCGTTGGCGTTGCGGCGGATGGCGGCGGCAGGCATTCCCGAGCCTGAAGTGATGATCACCGCCGAAGATGTCACAGCGGGGAAACCTGACCCGAGCGGTTACCGCCTCGCTGCCAGGCGCTTGGGTGTCGAGCCTGCCGAGTGCCTGATTTTCGAAGACGCAGCGGTGGGGATTCTGGCGGGTGAAGCGGCGGGGGCGGATTTGATGATTGTCACGGCGACTCACGATCAGCCGATTCAGACGCAGCATGCGACATTGAGTCGTTATGACGTGGTTCTGGCTCGTTTGAGCGAACCGGGCTTCATCCAGCTGCAACAGATCTAATGTAGGCGCGAGCCTATATTGGGCATTGTGCCGCTTCAGTAAAGTCCCGGCACCAGCCGCCAACTGCGGGCGCAGTAGGCTTCGTATTCGCTGCCGAACTGCGCTTTCAACAAGGCTTCTTCAGCATTGATCCGCGCAATCAGCGGGATCACCGTCAGTGCCACCAACAGCAACCCAACCCCCGAGCGGAAGGCCAGCGCCCAGCCCACGCCGAGGATCAGCAACCCCAGATAGCTGGGGTTGCGCAGGTTTCGGTAGATCCCGTCCGTCACCAGCCTGTGCCCCGGTTGAATCGCCACCAGCCCGCTAAACCGATTGCCCAGCACGAACACCGGCCACAAACGCAAGGCGCCGCCGATGATGTACAACAGGGCGCCCAGCCAGCGAACGCCTTCGCCCCCGAAGGTCCAGACATCGATTCGGTCGGTGTAGGCGGGCAAAAAGCCGCTGACGATTCCGATCACGCCAAAGGCCGGAATGACCCAGCGGTTGGCCCGGTCTTCACGTTCCCCTGAACTCAAGTTGCCCTCGGTGAACAGCGAGGCAATCGCCATCACCAGCGTGGCAATCGCCACAGCGACCAGCGCGCCGTGGGCGAAAAACGCCGCAAAACCGCCCAGTGCCCACATCGCCAGAGCGAGGTAGGCGAGGGTGCTGGCCACCGCTAAAAACGCCAATTTGGCGGATATTTTCATCGCAGGGTGCGCGCAAGCAAGGCAGGGCTGCAAACGCTATCGCGCTGTCACAAGCCCCACCGCTGGCGTGGACGACCTTCAGTGATCGGCCGCAATGCCATCCTGAACGAGGATGGCCCGGGCCAGGTCTTCGTCGCTTGCGTTGCTGAGATCGGGATGGTTTTGCCGGATCCGCTGCAAGACCTGCTCCAGATAAACGCCGCGAATTGCACCGCCGCTGGCCACGAAGCTGGAGGCGTCATCCCGTGCAGGAATGACCATTTTGTCATCCTTGAACGTCGAGTACAGCGATGCGGAAACCCCGGCCGAGGTGGCTACGTCTTCGGCGTCCACATCGGCCATAGCCGAACCGAACGGCAAACAAAGTACCAGGGAAGAGAGGATAAATAGACGGCGCATGACGGTGTCCTCCGACAGCATGAAGCATAAGGGAAGTACCACATATTCTAGGATGCGCGGGAGCAGTCAGGAGTTCCCTGGCCCCATCAAGTCGGTGCGGGACGGGAAGCGTTTTCTACCGATAATCAGTGTTGGCGCTTTCTTTTCGCTATCAGGTCTATGCTGGAGTGTGCGCACACCGCCATCGGAGCATTCTGATGATAACTGCACGCACTGCCTGCCTGCTGGCCGATTACAAACGCTGGGCAAACCAGCGGCTCTTTGACAGCCTCGCGCAATTACCGCCAGGTGAGGTCAACAAAGCGCGGGTATCGGTGTTCAACAACATGATCGGCACCCTCAATCACGTGTATGTGGTGGACTGCATCTGGCAGGCTCACCTCGAAGGTCGCGGCCATGGTTTCAAGACTTCACACGACCTGTTGCACTCAGACTTGATGGAACTGCACCTGGCGCAAAAAGCGATCGATCACTGGTATTGCGACTGGAGCGCCCGGCAAACCGATGCGTCGCTGAACAAGCCGGTCGAGTTCACGTTTGTCTCGGGTGAAAGCGGCACCATGAGCGCCGGTGCGATGCTGATGCACGTGGTCAACCACGCCAGTTACCACCGCGGTTGGGTGGTGCAGATGTACTTCGAGATTCCGGCCATGCCTCCGGTGACCGACATGCCGGTGTACCTGCGTGAATCCGAGCCTGAACGGCTGAGCACGATAAATGCCCCGACAGTGGCACCGCCCTGTGCGGTGCAGTTTTCGAGCGCTACCAGCGTTCTGCCGGATCGTTATCGTTGACGCTGCTCACCTGTTCACCTGTAGGAGCGAGCTTGCTCGCGATAGCGGTGTGCCGGACAACATCGTCTTTCTATTAAATCGCTATCGCGAGCAAGCTCGCTCCTACAGGTTCTGTGTCGGGTTGAAGTGAGTGAGTCAGGCTGGTGGCATCAAGCTCTGCTTACAATCGAGCACCAGCTTTGCGCCGCCAAGTTCGCTGCGGCTCACTTCCAGCGTAAACCCGTGCAGGCTGGCAATCGCCGCGACGATCGACAGGCCAAGACCGAAGCCGCTTTTCTGATTACCGGCCTCGGCACGATAAAACCGTTGAAACACCGCTTCGCGTTCCGCCTCGGGAATACCCGGGCCGGAATCGAGGACTTCGATTCGCGTATGCCCACCCTCATTGACCCCACGCAAAATCACCGTGCCACCCGGCGGAGTGAATTTGATCGAGTTGCTCAACAGATTCGCCAGCGCCTCGAACAGCAATGCCCGGTCGCCATGCAGCGATGGCAAAGACGCCGGCACGTGCAGTTGAAAAACCAGATCGTCGTCTTCCGCCAGGGGCAGATAGAACTCATGCAACTCTTGCAGTAACGGCACCGGATCCAGATCAACGAACCCGGACCGACGCTGGCGATCCTCCAGTTCGGAAATTCGCAGCAATCCGCGAAAACGCGCCATCAGCGTATCGGCTTCGGCGAGCACCAGGTCCAGTTGCGCCGCTTGCGATGAACCTTCGCCCGCCTGTTGCTGCATACGATAGAGCTGAGCGCGCAGGCGGGTCAGCGGTGTGCGCAAGTCATGGGCGATGTTGTCGCACACGCCCTTGACCTCATGCATCAGATGCTCGATGCGTTCGAGCATGGCGTTGACGATGGCGGCGAGCATGTCCAGTTCATCGCGACGATCCGACAGCGGCAGGCGTCGGGTCAGATCGCCGGCGACGATGGCTTCGGCGCTGGCCTGAATCCCGCGGATGCGCCGCAACGGACGCCGCCGCAGCACATGCCAGCCGATGATGCCCGGCACAATGGTCAGGGTCATGCCCCAAAGCAACGCGTGCAGGATGATCCGGGTTACGGCAAACAGCGAGCCGTTGTCGCGCATCAATATCAGCCAACGGCCATCCCGGGTCTGGGTCGCCACGGCGTCGCAGCTGGCGGCGGGCAGGGTCGGGTCGTCGGACTCGGCGCAGTCGCTGAGCATGTGGATCTTGCCGTCCAGCGGCAGGCCTTTCGGGATGTGACGCAGCGCGCCGTGGAGGTAGCGTTGTTGGGCATCGAACAGGCCATAGGCGTCGATACCGCGAATGTCGAAGGTCATGCTGACGGAAAGGACGTCTTCCAGTTGTTCACCGGAAAAATGCGAAAACAGGTGCTGGCGTTGCATCAGCGAGTGCTTGGCCAGGTTGTCCAGGTAAGCGGACACCTCGTAGTACATGACCCCCATGAGAATGCCGCTCCAGATCACGAATAGCGAGCTGTAGAGCGCCAGCAAACGGCTGCTGGAAGAGCGCCAGCCTTTAGACGGGTTCGGCAATGACATAACCCGAGCCTCGCACAGTCCGAATCAGTGGGACATTGCCAGGTGGGTCGATCTTCTTGCGCAGACGGCCAATGTGGACGTCGATCAGATTGGTGCCGGGGTCGAAGTGATAACCCCAGACCTCTTCGAAAATCATCATGCGCGAGAGGATCTGCCCGGAGTTGCGCATCAGGAATTCCAGCAATTTGTATTCGGTGGGCAACAGCGTCAGCAGTTGGCCGTCGCGGCTGGCTTCATGGCTGATCAGGTTCAGTTCCAGGTCGGCCACACGCAAAGTGGTGGCCTGGGCGGTCACGGTGTTTTGCCGACGCAGCAGGACTTCGACCCGGGCGGCCATTTCATCGGTGGCAAAGGGTTTGGTCAGGTAATCGTCGCCACCGGCACGCAAGCCGCGCACGCGCTCATCGACATCGGAGAGGGCGCTGATCATCAGGATCGGCGTCTCCACGCCCATGGTCCGCAGCGTAGTGACGATCGCCAGGCCATCGAGTTCGGGCAACATGCGATCGAGGGTGATCAGGTCATAGTCGCCGCTGACCGCACGCTCCAGGCCTTCGCGACCATTGTCGACCCAGTCGACATCCAGGCCGTGGTTGCTCAGTTCGGCGACGATTTCCCGGGCGGTCACGGCGTCGTCTTCGATGGTCAAGATGCGGGTCATGGGCTGGCCTGATTAGCAGTTCAATACGAAGTTACGAGCATTTTGCCAAGAATTTCCCACGACTTAATAAATTAACTTTCATCTAGCTAAAACCATCGTCAGAACAATACCCGGAGCGGGGTGACAGGCAAGGCCTGTGTCGACTGACGAATGGCATGTGAAGGCAGTTGCTCCCACAAAATACTGTAGGAGCAAGCTTGCTCGCGATGACGGCAGATCAGGCGAAACGAATCTGTCAGTCGATCGGGGTGCTGACAAACACCTCAAGCCCCTCGGCATACTTCGTGTACGCTGCGATGTGGGGAAACTGCGCCGCATCCACCTGATCCGGCACCACCAGATTGGTGAAGCTCCAGGCCACCGCCAGTGTGATGCCGTCCTGTTCAATCGAACCGTCAGTGTTCAGCGGGTGCTTTTCCAACTCTCGTTCCAGTGCCGAATAGGCCGCTGTCAATTGCCCTTCGACCCGCTCCACCCACGGCTCATATTGAATGTCCGCAGGTCGCAGGTTACGTTCGTAATAAAGCTGTACGGATTTTTCGCTGGCAGCCAAGGCCAGGCCGATCAGGCGCAGCGAGCGCAGACGGCGGGTCGGTTCGCCGGGCATCAAACTGTTGGCGGGACCGGCCAACGTTTCCAGGTAATCGATGATCAACGTGGAATCCATCAACACTTCGCCATCGTCCAGCACCAGCGTCGGCGCTTTGACTACCGGATTGATCTGCTGGAATCGCTCAAAGTGGCGGAACACCGAAACCGAATCATGCTTCAACGCAATACCGAGACGTTTGGCAGAGATAGCGACGCGCCGCACGTAGGGTGAATCCAGCATGCCGATCAGTTTCATGGTCCTTTCCTTTATATGGCCATTTCGGGAGGGACAACCTTAGCTGAGGATGCGGGAGGTGCAAATCCAGCCGTTTGTCCTCTATATACAGCCGCTCGGTTGAATTTCTTGCTATAAACGCACTCCGATTAACGCCAAAAAGCCTGCCGCAGAGCAATTTCAGGTCTTTGTCGGACAAATTCACTGTCTTTTCGGTTGCTGATGCCTCAAGTCGGCCGTAGACTGCCGCCCCTCGTAAATTGAGTGCCGGGTGGCGCTTTGAACAAACGGCGCCTTTGCGCTGGCCTGACCCGGTCTGCCGGAACGCTCCCTTATTCGCCTTAATGCACGTTTTTTTATAGAGATATCAATGACAAAGGACAAGTTGCTGGCCATGCCGGCGGATGACTACATGAATGCCGAGCAACATGCTTTTTTCTCTGAGCTGTTGCAGAACATGAAAGTCGAAACCCATGAGCGCATCGAACAGAACCGCATCGCCATCGAGAGCCTGGATACTCCGGCCGATCCGGCTGACGCGGCCTCCGTTGAAGAAGAGCGCACCTGGCTGGTGAACGCGATCGATCGTGATCAGCGCATGCTGCCTCAGTTGGAACAAGCGCTGGAACGCATCAAGGAAGACAGTTTCGGCTGGTGCGATGACAGCGGTGAGGCGATTGGCCTGAAACGCTTGCTGATCAGCCCGACCACCAAGTACTGCATCGAAGCTCAAGAACGTCACGAGCAGATCGACAAGCACCAGCGTCAGGCTTGATTCTACGGGCAGTCAATGCAAAGTTGACTGCCTGAAAAAGATCGCAGCCTTCGGCAGCGCTACCAGATTGTGGTAGACGCTGGCGAAGGCTGCGATCTTTGCGTTCTGCTGTCTTTGATTCCCCGAGCTGGTGATCATCACCTCGGCATTGCTGACGATCTGTGCCGCCGCCGCGAGCTGCGATTGCAGTTTGTCCGCCAACTGCCGGACCGAGAAAGCCACTCCATCGGCCAGATTGCAGCGTGTTTCGAGGCGCAAGCCGGAGAATCCACGGCCTTAGAATCGGTAGGGGATTGTTACGGGGTAAGCAACAAAGCTGTGCAGCGTGATCGCTGTTTCCTCGCCGGGAAACTAATTAACATACCTACTAGTTAGGCTGCTAATTAAGTTGAGAGGTCAGCATGCAAAGCAAAGTTGATGTCGCGGTCATGATCGGCAGCGGTGTGCCCGCCACGCTGCGTGCATTGGGGCGCAGTGTTTGCTGGATCGTGTTGCTCAACGGCGAACGCTGCGGCACAGCATTCTCCAGCCGCACTGAAGCTGAGGAATGCAAGGCTGCCTGGCTGGCGCAATTGAAAACTGAAGCACCTGACAGCCTGCATTGAGTTCGCTATTTGTGGGACTGGTGCATGCGCAGGTTCAATTCATCAACCACCCCTGCCCAATCAGCGTCTGCACGCAGTTGCTCTTTCAGGAAGGCAGACTGTTGCGGGGTCCAGAACTCGGCATCGATGAGTTTTTTGTCGTCGGGCAGAGGGGAGTGGCTGGCAATGAAATCGTCGATAGCTTTCGCACCGGAATCCAGGCCGAGCTGGTCGAACAAGCCTTTCAATTCGTGGGTCGGTGATTCCATTTTCATCTCCTTGCAGGTCATCAGTCGCGTCGGGATATGAAGGGGCGGCTTCATTGCATCTGAGGAAACCGCGCTTCAGGAGTTCGATTGCGATGTTCAAACGCAGCAGTGAGCATAGACCGCAAACGCGGCCTCAGGCTTTCAATGCTCCGGCATCTACGGCCGCTTTCAATTCCTTGGCCGATTCCTGGGCGGCGATGGCGGCCACGTCCGAGGACTTGAACCAGCGATCTTTCTCGACCTGATGAAAGGTCACGGTTTTCAGTGGTGGTTTGGCGCGCATGACTATGACCGCCTGGAACTCGCCGTCGATTTCTCTGGCTTCGCCCCGGATAAAAAACTCGCCGATATCAAATTCCGTCACGTAACAGCCTTCCCTTGAAAATATATTGTTGTCTTCAACGCGGCCCGGCCTGTTGGGCCGCGTTTCATTGGGCGGGCAGTATGGCAGTAGTTGCCTGTCGACGGTTGTTAAGTCGTCGGCCAGACGAAAACAGGCGTCGGCACTTTTGACGGGAATGGGGCATTAACGTGATTCAAGAAAGCGGGCGAGGGCGCAGGCTTCGTTATGGCTCGCTCGGAAACCTCTGACGCAGCCCGTGGAAATTTCCTTGATGTGGAAGAAGGCTTTACCCGCCAAAACCACCCGAAAACGGGGCTGGATCGGTTGTTCAAACGCTGGCTGATGGAGGGAAAACAGTACGGAATGCAGCGTCGAGGGGGTGCCAGTGGAGGGTGCCACGGTGTGGGTGAAGTGTGTCAGCGTGCACATATGAAGTCCTTTTCATGGGTTTACCGACGTATGTACGTCGTTATGGGTAGTCTGGAAGAGCATCGCTGCTCTAGAATCCCCCTCACTGGTGGGTGGATGATGTTTATCTAAAGCAATTTTTCGCGTGCGATATGTAGGAAAATTGCTTTTCTTGATCGGTTTTTTCCCTGAAGTTGATAGTCCATAATTTTCTGGCTGTTGGAAGGGCGTTTTCCTTCAACCTATGACGAACGTCACGCAGGACGATTCCAGTGTCGTTCCAGTATTCTTCTGACGCTTCGTGATGAATGAGTGCACTGCTCATTCAGGACTTCAACCCGGGTTATCTGGTTTACCTTCGGCATTGCCGCTATTTTTGGCCGTGCGCTTTTCCTGCGTGCGGCATTCTTTTCAAATGTGGGGATGTTTCCTTGGCAGTAAGTAATCTCGATATGCATGCTTTGTTCGTGTTGGGTGATTTGCGCGCAAAGCTGGTCAAGCTGTTTCAGTCACGTTTCGTTTACATCACCGAACAGAACGCTGAAGGCATTTACATTGCCGAACTCGACACCGAATCAGCCCTGGTGGTGGACGACAAACCTGGACTCAAACTCAAGGTCGGCGACCATTTCAGCGCGTCCGTATTGCCCAGCCGTGAAGGCGGCAAGCTGGACATCAAGTTCCGCGACATCAAACTGACGGTCTACGGCCTGGGCGATTACGCCTTCGTCACGACGGCCGACGGACAGGCCATTCTGTTCAAGGAAGGGCACAGCGTGGTGACGATATTTGCCGCCCACGAGCAATTGCAGGAAGGCCTGACCAAAACCCTGAAAGCGGTGACGGCCAAGGCAGCCAAATGGCGCAAGGGCGAGCTGGTGACGTTCAAGGCCAGCGAGTAATGACCCTGAACCGCGCCGACTTCCACGAGCAGAACTCGACCAGTGCCCAAGCCCAGGCGCAGCAATTGTTTGAACAGAAGGCTGTTCTGCAGGGCGCGTGGCTGAATTGGGTGGCGTCACAGCTTTACCAGTTGCAGCCGGCGGAATACGCCAGCATGGTCAGAAGAGAGCTGGCCCGGTTGCAGGAAACTTCCGAAAATTGATCCATGCCCCTCGAAAGCAGGAACCTCTACTACAGTCAGATGACTGAATATTCAGAGGCTTCGCGGTCTTCTGCCAGGCCATCCTGCTATTGCTGTGAACAGCACGAGGTGCAAAAGCATGAACGGATTTCGACGGTTGCTGACCGCGGTCGCCGCCACTTTCGGGTTGTTGGCGGCTCCGGTCCAGGTGTTCGCCGCCCAGGCGCCGATTCACTTCGCCGACCTGAACTGGGAAAGCGGCAGCCTGATTACCGATGTCTTGCGCATCATCGTCGAGAAGGGCTACGGCCTGCCCACAGACACCTTGCCGGGCACCACCATTACCCTGGAAACCGCGCTGGCGAACAATGACATTCAGGTCATCGGCGAAGAGTGGGCCGGTCGCAGTCCGGTCTGGGTCAAGGCGGAGGCCGAAGGTAAAGTCGTGAGTCTTGGCGACACGGTCAAGGGCGCTACCGAAGGCTGGTGGGTGCCGGAGTATGTGATCAAGGGTGACCCGGCCAAGGGCATCAAGCCAATGGCGCCGGACCTGCGCAGTGTCAGCGACCTGCCGCGCTACAAGGACGTGTTCAAAGACCCGGAGGCGCCTAACAAAGGACGCTTCCTCAACAGCCCCATCGGCTGGACTTCGGAAGTGGTCAACAAGCAGAAGCTCAAGGCCTACAAGCTGGACGACAGCTACGTGAACTTCCGCAGTGGTTCCGGCGCGGCGCTGGACGCTGAGATCACTTCGTCAATCCGCCGTGGGAAACCGGTGTTGTTCTACTATTGGTCACCCACACCGTTGCTCGGTCGTTTCAAGCTGATCCAGCTGGAAGAACCACCGTTCGACACCGAAGCCTGGAAGACCCTGACCGACGCCGACAATCCCAATCCCCTGCCGACCCGTTCGCTGGCCTCGAAGTTGTCCATCGGCGTGTCCACGCCATTCCAGAAGCAGTATCCGCAGATTGTCGAGTTCTTCAGCAAAGTCGATTTTCCAATTGATCCGTTGAACAAGGCGCTGGCCGAGATGAGTGAAAAACACACACCACCGCGTCAGGCTGCGGAAGCATTCATGAACAAATATCCGGAGGTCTGGCAAGCGTGGCTGCCCAAGGATGTGGCGGACAAGGTCGCGGCCGGGATGAAGTGATTCAGCGTCCGGATGTGGGGGCGGTGACATCGCACAACCAATGGTCAGCCCAAACGACGTCACCGCCAATCGGTCGTGCGCTTCACCAAATGCCGACTAGGATGTTTGTTCAGACCCTTTTCAAGGAAGCCTGAAAATGACCTTGGTATTGGCACAATGGCTGGTGACGACGTTTGCCACGATCAGCCTGATGCATGTGTATTGGGCGATGGGTGGCGAGTGGGCGGCAGTGGCTGCGGTGCCGCAAGTACCGGTGGAGGGCGGGATGCGCTTACGGCCGGCCTTTAAGCCGCGAGGCTGGATCACGCTGGGTGTCGCGGCGTGTCTGCTGTTGATTGCCATTGTCGTGTGTTTGCGCGTTGGCTGGTGGTTGCCGCAGGTACAGCACCCGGCACTGCAATGGTTGATCAGTGCGATTGCGGTGATGCTGTTCGCCAGGGCCATCGGTGATTCGGAGCTGGTGGGTTTTTTCAAAGAGATCAAGGGCTCGAAGTTTGCCCAGCTCGATAGCTGGGTTTACTCGCCGCTGTGTGTGGTGCTGGGCGCGGGGTTGCTGGCGGTGGCCTGGTGCTGACTGTTTAGTGGCCGGGCAGGCCGCATCGCGGCAACACAAATCCTCAACTAGCCGCCGCTTTCTGTTCGCCGACTGCTCACTTCGGCCGGCACATCATCCCCGGCCATGCGTTTGCGGAACAACGCCGCCCGCGCCAGCAACAACGTGGTTACCGGCACGGTGACCGACAACAGGATCGGGATCAGCCAGGCGTGCAACACCGGCCCGGACTTGAGCGCCGAAAAATAAATGATCGACGCCAATGCCACGCACCAGGCGCCCAATGTCGAAGCCAGCGCCGGTGGGTGCATGCGCTGGAAGTAGTCCTTCATGCGCAACAGACCGATGGCGCCGATCAGCGCGAAGAGACCGCTTAAGACCAGCAGGATCGCCACCGGGATTTCTACCCACAACGACAGTTCCATGTTCATTCGATGACCTCGCCACGCAGCAGGAATTTCGCCAGAGCAAACGAGCCAACGAAGCCGAACAGCGCAATCAGCAGCGCCGCCTCGAAGTACGTGTCGCTGGCATAACGAATGCCCAGCGCCAGCATCATCAGCATCGCGACGATGTACAGATAATCCAGCGCGAGTACCCGGTCCTGGGCCGACGGCCCCTTGAACAACCGGACCAGGGTCAGGATCATCGCCAGAGAAAGCAGGAACAGGCTCAGCAGGATCGCGTTCGACAGTAATGGGCTCATTCGAAGATCTCCATCAACGGACGTTCGTAGGTCGTCTTGAAGTGCTGGATGAACCGCGCCTCGTCGTCCAGATCGAACACGTGCAAGAGCAGGACGCTGCGGTCCAGCGCCAGCTCAGACCAGACCGTGCCCGGGACCACGGTGGTGATCATCGACAATGCCGCGAGGCCGTTGGCGTCGCGCAGGTCCAGCGGCACTTTGATGAAGCGGGAGCGGGGCGGACGGCGGCCCGCGTTAAGCACGCCCCAGGCCACCGCGAAATTGGATACCAGTACGTCACGACCGACGATCAGGATTAAACGCAGGATGACGCCGGGGCGGCGAATGCGTACCGGCAAGGGGCGCAATCTGCGCATCATCAGCGGTGCGCAGTAAGCCAGCACTCCACCCAGCAGCAGATTGCCGGGTGTCATCGACAGATTCAGCAGCAACCACAACAACCACAATGCCAGCGATAACCACGGCGCAGGAAACAGACGCTTCACGGTTGCACCTCCTGCGCGCCAGCCTTGTCTTGCGGGTTCGGCACGACACGGGTTTCGAGCACCGCCGTGACGTACTGCTGCGGGTTGTTCAAGGCGTCGGCGGCAGCCTGGGTGTAGCGCAACAGCGGTTCGGCCTTGAAAGTCAGCAGGATGCTCAAGCCCAGCAGGGCGAAGATGGGAATGCACTCGAGGCGTCGCAACACGGGCGATGGTCGCTCTGCTGGCGTCCAGAAGCGCTGGATGCCCAGGCGCGAGAAGGTGACGAGCGAGGCCAGCCCCGACAGGATCAACAGCACCAGCAGTCCCCAGGCGGCGGTCGAGATCACCCCGATATGGCCCAGGCCTTGTGGATTAAGCAGGGCGTTGAGCAGGCCGAGTTTGCCGATAAACCCCGAGAGCGGCGGCATGCCGATGATCAGCAAGGCGCAGGCGATGAAGCTCAAGCCGAGAAAGGCCATGGTCCAGGGAATCACCTGGCCGACCACGGCTTTCTGCTCGTCATCAAGGTTGATGCCTTTGGGCGGATGCAGGGATTCCAGAGGACGCGGCAGCAGTTCCGTTTCGTCTTCCAGCAGCAGTTCATTGGCCGACCGCGAGCGCTCGATCAGTTCGGCCAGCATGAACAAGGCGCTCAACGCCAGCGTCGAGCTGACCAGGTAGAACAGCGCCGATCCTACGAGGTTCGGTTGGGCGAAACCGATGGCCGACAACAGAATCCCCGCCGATACCAGAATGCTCAAGCTGGCCATGCGCTCCAGGCGTTGGGTGGCGAGTGTCGCGATGGCCGCACAGACGATGGTCGCCATGCCGCCGTAAATCAACCAGTCGCCGCCATAAAACGCCGACGCGCCGGCCTGGGCGGAGAACAACAGCGTCCACAAACGCAGCAAGGTGTAGACGCCCACCTTGGTCATGATCGCGAACATCGCCGCGACTGGCGCGCTCGCTGAGGAGTAGGCCGGTACCAGCCAGAAATTCAGCGGCCACATCCCGGCCTTGGCCAGGAATGCCACCGCCAGAATCCCCGCGCCGGCATGCAAAAGCCCGCGATCGGCTTGCGCCACCAACGGGATTTTCTGCGCCAGATCGGCCATGTTCAGCGTGCCGGTGACGCCGTAGATCAGCGCCGCGCCAATCAGGAACAGCGACGAGGCCAACAGGTTGATCGTGATGTAATGCAACCCCGACGACACCCGTGCCCGGCCCGAGCCGTGCAGCATCAGGCCGTAGGATGCGGCCAGCAGGACTTCAAAAAACACGAACAGGTTGAACAGGTCCGCTGTGAGGAAGGCCCCGTACAAACCCATCAGCTGGATCTGGAACAGCGCGTGGAAACTCGAACCGGCACTGTCCCAGCGCGCCATGGCGAACAGCAGCGCGCTGACACCAATGATGCCGGTCAGCACCAACATCAATGCCGACAGGCGATCAACCACCAACACCAGGCCAAAGGGCACCTGCCAGTTACTCGGCAGGTAAACGCCAATGGACCCCGGCACGTCTGTGGTTTGCGTCCACTGCAGCAGCGCCACGGCAATGCCCAGCCCGATCAGGCTGGAGAGCAGGTTGATTTTGGCCTTCAGCGGTCGGTGCTTTTCGCCGAGCATCAGCATGATCGCGGCCGTCAGCAGGGGCAGCAGGATCGGTGCGACGATCAGGTGGTTCATCGCCATCATTCCTTAGGCTCCCGGCCATCCACATGGTCGGTGCCGGTCAGGCCACGGGATGCCAGCAGCACCACCAGGAACAGCGCGGTCATGGCGAAGCTGATGACGATGGCGGTCAGCACCAGCGCTTGCGGCAACGGGTCGGTGTAGTGCAACAGGTCCTGGGGCACGCCGTCCTTGATGATCGGCTCTTTGCCGATGAACAGGCTGCCCATGCTGAAGATGAACAGATTGACGCCATACGACAGCAGGCACAGGCCCATGACCACCTGGAATGTCCGTGGCCGCAGGATCAGCCAGACGCCGGAGGCGGCCAGTACGCCGATGGCGATTGCGATGACTTCTTCCATCAGGCGGCTCCCTTGGCGGCAACGGATTTAGGCTGGGCAGCGGTTTTGTGTCCACGGACCGATTGGTGGGCGAGGGCGGTGAGGATCAACAGGGTCGAGCCGACCACCACGCCGTACACGCCGATGTCGAAGAACAGCGCGCTGGCGAGGTGAATGTCACCCAGCAGCGGCAGATCGAAATGCCAGGTATGAGTGGTCAGGAACGGATAGCCGACGACCATCGCCCCCAGGCCTGTGGCCGTGGCAATCAACAGTCCCGTGCCCATCCAGCGCAGCGGGCGCAGGCTCATTTGCGCTTCGACCCACTGCGTACCGGCGACCATGTATTGCAGGATGAATGCGACCGACATCACCAGCCCGGCGACAAAACCGCCACCTGGCTGATTGTGTCCGCGCATGAACAGGTAGAACGACACCACCAGTGCAACCGGCAACAGCAGGCGCACCAGCACCGCAGGCACCATCATGAAGCCGAGCGCGGTGTCGCTGGCGTGGCGCGGGTTGACCAGGTCGGTGACCACGTCCGGGGCGAGCAAGCGTTGTTGGGCCGGTAACTGGAGGCTTTCTTTCGGTGGGCGGAAGCGGCGCAGCAGGGCGAACACGGTCAGGGCCACGGCGACCAGTACGGTGATTTCGCCGAGGGTGTCGAAACCACGGAAATCCACCAGCATCACGTTGACCACGTTGCTGCCGCCACCCTCGGGGAGGGCGCGACTCAAGTAGAACGAGGAAATATCGTTGGGCGTCTGGCGCGTCAGCATTGCATAGGACAGCAGTGCCATGCCCACGCCGACGGCCGTCGACAGAAGCAAGTCGCGGATGCGCCGCACACGGGCGCGACGCAGGCTGCCGGGTAGCGGCGAAACTTCTTCAATTCGTCGCGGCAACCAGCGCAAGCCCAGCAAGATCAACACGGTGGTCACCACTTCGACCGCCAGTTGCGTCAGCGCCAGGTCCGGCGCCGAGAACCACACGAAGGTGACGCAGGTCATCAGGCCGCAGACGCTGACCATGGTCAGGGCCGCAAGCCGGTGATACTTGGCCTGGTACGCTGCGCCCAGCGCACAGACGATGGCCAGCAACCACAGCGTGACGAAGACGATCGAACCCGGGATTTTCGGTCGGTCGCCCCAAACCAGGCTGCTGTGCAGCATCGGGATGAGCCCGGCCAGCACCGCCGCAAGCACGACCAAAAACAACTGGGCCTGCAGGCGATGGGTGCCCAGGTGCCGCTCCAGGCGACGGGCCAGACGCATCATCACCACAAGGCTGCGTTCGAACAGACGCTTGCCGTCCAGGCGGCCTATCAGTGGCGGACCGTTGAAGCGGCCGCGCTTGAGCTGATTGCTCAGTAGCAGATAAAGCAGGGTGCCGCAGCCCAGCGCGATCAGACTCATGATCATCGGAGCGTTCAAGCCGTGCCAGATGGCCAGGCTGTACTCCGGCAGCGTACCGCCGACCACCGGTTGCGCGGCGGCAGCGAGCAACGGACCGACCACTTGTGCCGGAAAAATCCCGACGATCAGGCACGTCAGCACCAGCAGCTCAACCGGTGCACGCATCCAGCGCGGTGGTTCGTGGGGTGTGTGTGGCAGGTCGGTCGCGGTCGGGCCGTAGAAAACGTCCACGGTGAAGCGCAGGGAGTAGGCCACGCTGAAGGTGCCGGCGATGGTCGCCACAATCGGCAAGCTCAATTCGACCCAGCGGGTGGCGTTGATGAACACGGTTTCGGCGAAGAACATTTCTTTCGACAGGAAGCCGTTGAGCAAGGGCACCCCGGCCATCGAGGCGCTGGCGACCATGGCCAGGGTCGCGGTAAACGGCATCAGCTTGTACAGGCCACTGAGCCTGCGAATGTCACGTGTACCGCTTTCATGGTCGATGATGCCGGCCGCCATGAACAGCGAGGCTTTGAAGGTGGCGTGGTTGAGGATGTGGAACACCGCCGCGACGGCGGCCAGTGGGCTGTTCAGGCCAAGCAGCAGGGTAATCAGGCCTAGGTGGCTGATGGTCGAGTACGCCAGCAGACCCTTGAGGTCGTTCTGGAACATCGCGCAATACGCGCCGAGCAACAGCGTACAGGCACCGGCGCCGCTGACGATGTAGAACCATTCTTCACTGCCCGAGAGCGACGGCCATAGCCGCGCGAGTAGAAACACCCCGGCCTTGACCATGGTCGCCGAGTGCAGATACGCCGAGACGGGCGTCGGCGCGGCCATCGCGTGGGGCAGCCAGAAGTGGAAGGGGAATTGCGCACTTTTGCTCAAGGCGCCGATCAGGATCAGGGGTAGCAGAATGGGGTAGAGGACATGGGCACGAATCAGGTCGCCGGCGGCCAGGACCTTGTCCAGGTCATAGCTGCCGACTACATGGCCGAGGATCATGACCCCCGCCAGCAAGCACAAACCGCCTGCACCGGTGACCATCAGCGCCATGTAGGCACCGCGCCGTGCATCAGCGCGATGGTGCCAATAGCCGATCAACAGGAACGAGAAGAGGCTGGTCAGCTCCCAGAAAAACACGATCTGGATCAGGTTGCCGGAGATCACCAGCCCGAGCATGGCGCCCATGAAGGCGAGGAAAAACGCAAAGAAGCGCGGCACCGGATCGTCCGGCGACATGTAGTAGCGGGCGTACAACGACACCAGTGTGCCGATGCCCAGCACCAGCATCGAAAACAGCCAGGCGAAGCCGTCCATGCGCAGGACGAAGTTCAAGCCCAGGCTGGGCAGCCAGAAGAATTCTTCGCGAATCACGCCGCCGTCGGCAATCTGCGGGTACAGGAACGCGACCTGGACGGTGCCGATCAAGGCGATCAGACCTGCCAACAGGGATTCTGCGTTACGCGCATTGTGCGGCAGCACGGCCGCCAAACAGCTGCCGATGAAAGGCAGAAGCAGTAGAACTATCAGGGACATAGGCTTCTAATCTGCGGAAGTTTGTGAAGCATCATACGTGCCAGCTCCCCGATCACCAAACGCCAAGCTGTCGCAGAATCCTACACGGTAGACGGAAAAGCCCTGATTCACATTGTTTCCTGTCCGCCAAAAAAGATCGCAGCCTTCGGCAGCGCCTACAGATGTATGGAACCCTCTGTAGGCGCTGCCGAAGGCTGCGATCTTTTGATCCTGTTAATGACTGCGTTCGCGCTCCAGCGATTCGCCAACGTCTGCAGCGGCCTTACCCTTGGTCTTCAACTCACTGACAATCACCGCCGCGACAATCAACCCGGCCCCGAGCAAGGCGATTGACGGCAGCCGTTCGCCCGCAATGCGCCCGACGATGCCGGCCCACACCGGCTCACCGGCGTAGATCAGCGTTGCGCGGGTCGGCGAAACGCTCTTCTGTGCCCAGTTCATTGCTACCTGGATAGCTGCACTCGCCGCGCCGAGGCCCAGTGCGCTGCATAACAGCAGCCATGAGAAGTCAGGAATCGCCTCGTTGGTCGGCACTACCAACAGGAACGACAGCACCGAAGTGACGGCCAGTTGCACTACGGTCACTCGACGCACATCGACCTGTCCGGCATAGGTGCTGATCAGAATGATCTCTGCGGCAATCGCCACCGCGCTGATCAACGTGGCGATTTCACCGGGGCTGAAGTTGAAAGAAGCCCCGGATGGCCCGGACAGCAGCATCAAACCGGTAAAGGCCAGCATGATGCCGATGCTGGGCATCAGCCCCGGACGTCGCCCCAGCACCAGCCATTGCAGCAGCGGCACGAAGGGCACGTACAGGGCGGTAATGAACGCCGACTGGCTGCTGGGAATACTCTGCAATCCGACGGTCTGCAAACCGTAGCCGAGCATGATCGCCGCGCCAATGAATGACCCTGCCTTGAGTTCGAACCGTGTCAGGTGGCGCAGGTGACGCCAGGAAAACAGGGCGACGATGATCGCTGCGGCGGCAAAGCGCAGGCCGACGAAAAACATCGGACCGCTGACGGTCATCGCATGTTGCACCAGAAGGAAAGTGCCGCCCCAGACCATAGTGATCAGCACCAGCACGCATTCGGCCTTGCTCAGCCTGATGAAACGGGAGGAAGCCTGGGGGGAATTCACCGACGTCATGTTCTTGCACGCTACTTGAGAGGGACGCACAATGCGTCGAATGTTGCGCAGTATACTGCCCAACCCCACCGAGTGAGCAATATAGTGCACAAAGATTCTCCCCCGCGGGCTTCGGTCCTCCAGCACGTCAGCCAGAATGTCCGGCGCCTGCGTCATGCGGCCGATTTGAGCCAAACCGCATTGGCGGAAAAGTCCGGTGTCAGTCGTCGCATGCTGGTGGCGATCGAGGCGGGTGAAAAAAATGTCAGCCTGACCACACTCGACCGCGTGGCCGAAGCCCTCGACGTGGCGTTCAGCGATTTGATCCAGGCACCCGAAGCCCGCGACCACAGCCGCATCAATGAACTGGCCTGGACCGGAACCATCCCCGGCAGTAAAGCGGTGCTGCTGTCCAAGGCCACCGCCAGCCGGGAAGTGGAACAGTGGGAATGGTGCCTGCAACCGGGTGAAATTTACCCGTCGGAACCGGACGCTGACGGCTGGAGCGAGCAGATCTATGTGTTTGAAGGCTGCCTGACTGTCATGCTCGGCGAAGTGGCCAATCATATTGCAGCAGGTGAGTTTTTCATGTTTGCCAGCAACCAGCCGCACTGCTATCGCAACGATGGGGCAGCGGCGGCGCGGTTTGTGCGAAATGTGGTGATCTGAACAGGAAGTGCACGATGAGCCAGAGCTTGAACAATGACGCAGACATCCTGATTGTCGGCGGTGGCCTCAGCGGCACGATGCTGGCGGTGCAGTTGCTGCGTCTGCCGGGAAAACGCCGGGTGTTGGTGATCGAACCCCGTGCCGAGCTCGGGCGGGGCGAGGCTTACAGTGCCGTGGAACTGGGGCATACGCTCAATGGCAACGCGGCGCGGATGAGCGTCGATCCGGACAATGCCGATGACCTCACCCAATGGTTGACGCAATACATCGCCGAGGGCGGCTGGCCGGAGTCGGATCAGCAGCCGGTGCCCATCAGTGAGCTGTTCCCGCCCCGGGGGATTTTCGGTCTGTACGCGCAGCAGCGTCTGCAAGAGGCACGGGCGGTGGGTGCGTTGAACGGCTCGACGGTCGAACACGTTCGGGCCGAAGCAGTCGATTTGCGCACCGATGCCGAGACCGTGCACCTGACCTTGAATGATGGTCGACGCTTGCAGGGCGCCTTTGCGGTGCTGGCCACGGGAATGTTCCCCGCCGCGCGGACGCCGCAAACCGAATCCAGTGGCCTCAACGCCGCCGCACTCGATCCGTGGGACGTCGCTACGATGCGACAACTCGACCCGCGGTCGACGGTGTTGATCATCGGTTCGGGCCTGACCATGGTCGATGCCGTGGTTTCGCTGGAGCAGGCCGGTCATCGTGGGCCGATCGAGGTGTTTTCCCGCCATGGCCTGCTGCCTCACGTGCGCCGCCAGCCTCCGGCGTGGGTGGATTTTCTCGCCGAGGACTACAGCATCCGAAGCCCGCGTCAGCTAATGCGCGAACTGCGTCGGCACTGCCGGGACGCCATTGCCCAAGGCATCGACTGGCAGGCGCCGCTGGACACGGTGCGCGCGCATATCGGCCGTCTGTGGCATCAGGCGAGCGACGTGCAGCGGCGACAGTTTGTACGGCATGTGCGGCCATGGTGGGAAAGTCATCACCATCGCTCTCCACCGCTGAGCGCCGAATTGGTCGCGCGCTTATATAAAGAAGGTCGATTGAGTATTCATGCCGCTTCGTTCAAGGGGCTCGAGCCTTCAACCGGCCATGAGGTGAGCATTCGCCTGCGTCGTCGCGGTGACGTGCAATCCTGTGTCGTTACGGGTGCAGCGCTGATCAACTCCAGCGGTATTGAATACGATTGGCGCCGGGTCGCACGCCCGCTGCCCCGGCAACTGCTGGCCCGCGGGCTGGTTCAGCCGGGGCCGTTGGCGTTGGGGATTGCTGCCGAAGTGGACGGCGCTGTGTTGAACGCCGATGGTGAGGCTGCCAGCCGATTGTTTGCCATGGGCCCGCCGTTACGCGGCATGTGGTGGGAAAGCACTGCGGTGACGGACGTGGCGAGTCAAGCCAAGGCACTGGCCGAGCGGCTTGTTCTCGGCGAAACTCGCTAACCGGGAGGCTCGCTCCTATAGAGGGACAATGGAAATGTCGACAAAAGAAAACGCCATCGCGAGCAATCGCGAGGCCTGGAATGACTCCGCTCGCCATCACAAAGACAGCCCAGACTGGCAGCCCCTGTTGCGCGCAGTGGAGCAGACGGATTTTTCCTGCCTGGATGAGACCCTGACGGAGCTGCTGATACAGGTCGGTGTCGAGGGCAAGGACGTGGTGCAACTGGGCTGCAACAACGGCCGCGAAAGCCTGTCGTTGTTTGCGTTGGGCGCACGCCATGTGGTGGGCGTCGACCAGTCCGGCGCCTTTCTCGAACAGGCGATGGAACTGGCCGCGCGCTCACCTCATGCGCCGCAATTCATCGAGGCCGACATCCACCATTTGCCCGTTGAACTGCATGCACGCTTCGACGTGGCGCTGATCACCATCGGCGTCCTGAACTGGATGCCGGACATTGGCGAGTTCTTCCACCATGTGGCGCGCACCCTGAAACCGGGTGGTGCGCTGGTGGTGTACGAAACCCACCCGTTCCTGGAAATGCTCGACCCTGAGGCTAGCGATCCTTTTCGCCTGGCCACTTCATACTTTCGCCAAGAGCCTTTCGTGCAGCACGAGCCGATCGTCTACGAAGGCAAGGTCGAACAACCCGCTGCGCCGTCCTATTGGTTCGTCCACACCTTGGGTGACTTGTTCAGCGCGGCCATTGCGGCCGGGTTGCAGATTCGCCACTTCAAGGAATACCCACACTCCAACCGCGAAGAACGCTATGACCGCTATGAGCGGCAAGAGGCGCAGATGCCGATGTGTTTCACGTGGGTGGTGGTGAAGGGCTGATCATGAATTGGCGTGTTCAACGGAAGAACTCTCCGGGCGTTTCACCAAACTGCTGACGAAAAGCGGCGATAAACGCCGACGTCGAATCGTAGCCGCACGCGAGCGCCACGTCGGTGACTCGCTCACCTTGCTCCAGCGGCGTCAGCGCGCCGAGTAAACGCAAGCGCTGACGCCAGGCGCGGAACGTCAGGCCGGTGTCGCGCTGGAACAGGCGGCTGAGGGTTTTCTCGGTCACGCCGAATTTCTCGCTCCAGTGACTGAGCGTGGTTTGTTGCTCCGGGTGTGATTCCAGGCTTTGGGCGATTTGCCGCAAGCGACTGTCCTGGGGCAGGGGCAGCATCAAATCGATCTGCGGCGCTTCCGCCAACTGGTCAAGAATCACCTGAGCCAACCGGCCGTGCGGCCCGCTCTGATCGTACTCCACCGGAATCTGGCTGAAAGCGCGGATCAACTCGCGCAGCAGGTCGCTGACACCCAGCACATGACACCCCGGTGGCGCCCACACCGACACGCTGCAATCGATATACAAGCTGCGCATCTCGGTACGTGGCGAGCTGAATACCCGGTGCGGCATGCCCGCCGGAATCCATACCGCACGCTCCGGTGGGGCGACGAAACGCCCGACGCCGGTCTGTATTTCCAGCACACCCTGAATCGCGTAGGACAGCTGCACCCACGGATGACTGTGGCGGCGGGTCAGGGCGCGATTGGGCAGTGATTCGGTGCGACCGTAGAGCGGTCGCGGCAGGCTGGACAGCCCGGGAATACTGCGTCGAACACTCTTGTCATGTCCTTTAGGCGGCATCAGCTGGCTCATCGGCGTTAGTCGGTAATGATCAGGCACGTTAGAGTCGCTTTCACGCACTGGCAACCCCCGGATGATCAAACCCATGACCCGCCCCCGTTTTTTGCCCGACAACTTCACCCTGACCCTGATCGGCGTGGTGATTCTTGCCAGCCTGCTGCCTGCCAGCGGTCAGGTGGCGGTCGGGTTTGGCTGGCTGACCAACATCGCCATTGCCCTGCTGTTTTTCCTGCACGGCGCCAAATTGTCCCGTGAATCGATCATTGCCGGTGCCGGGCATTGGCGCTTGCATCTGCTGGTGTTCAGCCTGACTTTTGTGCTGTTCCCGATTTTGGGCCTGGCGCTCAAGCCGCTGCTGTCGCCGCTGATCGGCGACGATTTGTACATGGGCATGCTGTACCTCTGTGCGCTACCAGCCACCGTGCAATCGGCGATTGCCTTTACCTCGCTGGCACGGGGGAATATTCCGGCGGCGATTTGCAGCGCGGCGGCGTCCAGTCTGTTCGGGATTTTCCTTACGCCGTTACTCGTGACGTTGTTGCTGGATGTTCAGGGCAACGGAAGTTCGACCCTTGATGCGATCCTCAAGATCAGCGTGCAGTTGTTGCTGCCGTTCATTGCCGGGCAGATCGCGCGGCGCTGGATCGGCAACTGGGTGGCGCGTAACAAGAGCTGGCTGAAATTCGTCGATCAGGGTTCGATCCTGCTGGTGGTCTACGGCGCATTCAGCGAGGCGGTGATCGAAGGCATCTGGCACCAGATTCCGGTGCTGGATCTGGTCGGTCTGGTGGTGGTTTGCTGCATCGTTCTGGCGCTGGTGTTGCTGGCGTCGACGGTGCTCGGCAAAGCGTTCGGTTTCAACCAGGAAGATCGCATCACCATTCTTTTCTGCGGTTCGAAGAAAAGCCTGGCGACCGGCGTGCCGATGGCACAGGTGTTGTTCGCTGGCAGCACGATTGGCTTGTTGATTTTGCCGCTGATGCTGTTTCACCAGATTCAATTGATGGTGTGTGCAGTGTTGGCGCAGCGCTATGCCAAACGGCCGGAATCGATTCCCGAGCTGATGGCCCAGGTTGATCCCTGATGAATGGGGGCTGGAGCCTGTGCCGCTCCAGTCCCGTTTTTTGGGTTCACCACCCAATCCCGGAAACCCGTAGGAGCCGGCTTGCTGGCGATGAACCCAAGTGCGCTGCGTTGATCCGGTTCACCCGCATTATCGTTAACGACCATCGCCGGCAAGCCAGCTCCTACAAGGGAGCGTGCCCCACGTTGAAATTACCGTTGGTTAGCCGTCAATGGCGGAGTGCGCGGCGGGATCATGCGCTTGTTGCCGGTCGACTCGAAGGCCGATGCCAGGTGCAGCAGCGACGAGTCGTCATAGGCGCGACCGGCAAACGTCAGGCCGACCGGCATGCCGATGTCCGGCATCACGCCCATTGGCACGGTGACCGTTGGCACGCCCAAGTGACGGATGGCGAGGTTGCCGTTGGCGACCCAGACCCCGTTGCTCCAGGCGATATCCGCCGATTTTGGATCGACATCCGCATTCGCCGGACCCACGTCGGCGACCGTCGGGAACAGCACAGCGTCGAGGCCCAGACGATCCATCCAGTCTTCCAGATCGATCTTGCGGGTTTTCTCCAGTCCGCGCAGACCGTCTGGCACCGTGGAAATCTGATCCCACGGCGTGATGCCGCGTTCGGCCATGCGCACGTATTCGTCCATGCCAGCGGCCAGGTCGCCTTCTCGGTTGGGCAGGGTGCCCGGGTCGTGAGGGAAAATCAGCGGGCCGTCGACATCAACGAGGCGATTCAATTTTGGATCGCCGTTGGCCTGCAGGAAATCATCGAAGGCCCAGGCCGTCAGGTCCCACAGTTCATGGTGTAAAAATTCCTTGGAGACGATGCCGCGATTGAACACGGTCGGCGCGCCAGGACGATCGCCTTCACAATTGGAGACCAGCGGGAAATCCACTTCGATCACTTCGGCGCCAGCGGCTTCGAGGGCCTTGCGCGCCTGCTCCCAGAGCCCGATCACCGAAGGACGGGTGTGGATGCGTTGGCCGGTCGGCCCACCGATGCCCGGCGACTCGGACGTACCAGCTTCAGGGTCGGCGTTGATGTACATGCGCGGGACGCCGAACTTCTTGCCCTTCAGCGCTTCGCTGTTTGCCGCGAGCGAGGCATAGGATTCAGGGCGTACCTCGGACGATTTCGGAATGGGCACCCAGGGTTGCAAGCGCCACAGATCGCCACGGGTGTCCGGGTCATCGGCCACTACCACGTCGAGCACTTCGAGCAGGTCGGCCATGGTGCGGGCGAATGGCACGACCACGTCCATAGTCGGGGTCAGCGGCCAGTTGCCGCGTACCGAAATCACACCACGCGATGGCGTGTACGCGCACAAGCCGTTGTTCGAGGCCGGGCCACGACCACTCGACCAGGTTTCTTCTGCCAGACCGAATGCGGCGAAACTGGCAGCGGTCGCCGTACCGGCACCGTTCGAAGAACCGGAGGCAAACGGGGCGGTGAGGTAATCAGCGTTGTACGGGCTTTCGGCACGGCCGTAGACACCGCGCTGCATGCCGCCATTGGCCATCGGCGGCATGTTGGTCTTGCCCAGGCAGATTGCGCCGCCGGCGCGCAGGCGCTCGACAGTGAACGCATCGCGATAGGCGACCAGCTCTTTGAACGCAGGGCTGCCCGAAGCGGCGGTCAACCCTTTAACCAGGTAACTGTCCTTGGCCGTGTAAGGGATGCCATCGAGCGGGCCGAGCGTTTCGCCCTTGGCGCGGCGGGCGTCGGACGCTTGAGCTTCGGCCAGCGCCTCAGGGTTGGACACCACGACGGCGTTGAGGGCGGTGGGTGTTTGCGGACCGTCATAGGCCTCGATCCGGGCAAGATAGGCTTGTACCAGTTCAACCGACGTGGTCTGGCCGGATTCGAGCGCGGCGCGCAACTCGGCAATGGAAACTTCGGTAACTTCGATCATGCTGCCACCGCCGATTGCAGGTGGAGGGTCCCAAACACTTCACGTTTCTCGAAATGGACTTTCATATCGTTATTCTCATTGCACTGTCTGGCGCGACAGGGTCGGGTGTTAAAAATACTGAGCACTATTTAGCATTAAACCGGGTTTAGAGGAATATCTTGTCCAGTTTATCTTACAGGCGACAGAAAAAAGGTACTTCACCCATTCCCGAGAACTGTAGGAGCCGGCTTGCTGGCGATGGACTCCAGTGCGCCGCGTTCATTCAGCTTATACGCGTCATCGTTAACGACCATCGCTGGCGAGCCAGCTCCTACAGGAGACCGCGTTCGAGTCGAAAATGATGTGAACTCCAAACCCGTGAAAGAACCAGAAAAAAGGCCACTACAACCCGACGTTGTGGTGGCCCGAGGGTGACTCATTTTAGCACCGGATCACAGCCATTGGCCGCGTGATCAATGCGCGCCGGCAGCCTCTGGATGTACTTCTGGAGGCTCAACGGGCAAGCAGCGGTGAGACTGCCGAGAGCCTGGCCTGAGGATCTCAGGGCGCTGTCAGGCTGACCAACACAAAAAAACCGGCTGATCAGGCCGGTTTTTTTGTGGGGCGGTGGCAGAGCAACTTATTCAGGCAGTGCGATTCTCGATCAGACGATCCGAGCCGCCTTCGGCGACGCGGTTTTGCAGCAGTTTGTCAGAACCACCTTCAGCAACGCGGTTTTGCAACAGTTTGTCAGAGCCACCTTCAGCAACCCGATTCTCCATCAATTTGTCGGAGCCATCGGCGGCGACGCGGTTTTCGATCAGGCGATCGGAACCACCCTCGGCCACACGGCTTTCTATCAGACGATCCGAGCCGCCTTCAGCGACCACTGGTTGAGCGGAGTTTGCGGCGAAAGCGTTAACTGCGAAAACCGAGAAAGCGATGCTGAGGAGGGTCTGGCGTTTCATGATCGTGTGCTCCGGGGTGCTTATGGGTTGGTATGGAGCAGATGTTACGCCGGGGATTTTTTAAGAGAACTTCATTGAGTTGATGGTGACTATCGATGCTGTCAATGGATGATTGGGTGATCCTGCCGAGCTTGCTCCGGGCGGTGTTTCGACGATAGCGGTGTGTCAGTCAACTTCTAGACTGACTGAACGGCCGCTATCGCTGGCAAGCCAGCTCCTACAGGGGGGCGGGTGTTAGCGGGAAATGAGTCCGTGATCAAGGGCGTATTTGACCAGCGCCGCCGGCTTGTCGATGTTGAGTTTGCGCCGAATGCTCAAGCGGTGTGTCTCCACCGTGCGCACGCTGATGTCCAGCTCCCGCGCCATTTCCTTGTTATTCAAGCCTTGGGCCATTTTCGACAAGACCTGGCTTTCCCTCGGGGTCAGCTCGTTGTCGGTGTTCCTGTCGGCAATCAGCCGTTGGGCGATTTCCGCGCTGTAGAAGGTTCCGCCGCTGCTGATGGCTTCGATGGCGGCGATGATTTCCCGTGACGGTGCGTTCTTCAGCACATAGCCGCTGGCGCCGGAGCGCACCGATTCGCTGACGTATTCGTAATTGTCGTACATGCTCAGCACCAGCACCTTGAGCGACGGGTACTGGCTGCGCAGGACGCGGGTCAGTTCCAGGCCGTTCATGTCCGGCAGGCTGATGTCGACCAGCAGCAGGTCAGGCTGGCAGCGGCCGACCATCTCGATGGCCTCGGCGCCGTTTTCCGCTTCGCCGACCATTTCCAGGGGCGACATCACGGCCAGCAGCGCCTTGATGCCGTCGCGGACCAGGGAGTGATCGTCGACCAGGGCGACGCGGATCGGGGAGGGCAGGTTCATGCAAGGTTCACTCTTGTAGTTTTGCGCCAGGTTTCATCGGCAGCCGTACGTCCAGCTCACTTCTGCCCGGCATCGAGATCAAATCGAAGCGCCCGCCAAAATGTTCGACGCGTTCGCGGATGTTACGCAAACCAATGCCCGCCTGACGACGTTCGACCTGGGGCACGTTGAAACCGATACCGTCATCGACCACCGTCAGCCGCACGGAGTCGTTGCAGCCGCGCAGTGTAATGGACACGTTCTGCGCCTGGGCGTGGCGTTCAATGTTGGTCAGGGCTTCCTGGACGATTCGGAACAGCGACACCGCCGCGCCGTCGACGAGTTGGCAGTCGAATTCATTTTCGTCATAGGTCACGGTCAGCCCGCTGCGCTGTTCGAACTCTGCGGCCAATTGGCCGATGGCTGCCGACAGGCCAAGGGTGTCGAGCAAGGATGAGCGCAGGTCATGGGAGAGGCTGCGGACTTCGCCAATCGCATCGCCCAAGCGCTCGGTGGCGTCTCGTAAAATACCCAGGCCCTTGTCTTGTCCATTCTCCAGCATGTGGTTGGCCAGTTCGAACTGGAACTTGATCGAGACCAGCACCTGGCTGATGCCGTCGTGCAACTCGCGGGACACCCGTGATCGCTCTTCCTCCTGCAGGCTGACGATGCGCTGGGTCAGGCGTTGCAGTTTCTTGTCCGCCAACCGATGTTCGCTGACGTTGAGGGTCATGCCGGTGGCGAACACGAACAGCACCGCGACGAGGGCGACCACGGCAATTGCCATCATGGTTTTGCGAATGCCCTGAGCCACTTCGTCCCGGGCTTGTTGCGTGGCGCGCTCGACGTCTTCGAGGTAAATACCGGTGCCGAGCATCCAGCCCCAGCGATCGAGCATCACCACGTAGGCGAGTTTATCGGTCACCTGGCCGGACGAGGGTTTGTTCCAGGCATAGCGTTGAAAGCCTTCACCCGATTGCGCGCTTTTCAGCAGCGCCTGAATCACCGGCAGGCCATGCGGGTCTTTCATGTCCCAGAGGTATTTGCCCACCAGCTCGGATTGCCGCGCATGCATCAGGCTGCGGCCTTCGTGGTCGTAGACGAAGAAGTAGCCGTTGATGCCGAAGCTGAGCTTGCGCAGCTCTTCGAGGACTTGTTGCTGGGCGTGGGCATTGCCGTGACCATCGTCATACAGGGGCGCGATCAGGCTTTGGGCCATTTCCACGTAGTTTTTCAGCTCCGCGCGTTTGCTCGCCAGAATGCTGTCTTCGATCAGTTGCGCCTGTTGATCGCCCAGTTGGCGGTTGAGGGAAATCACCAGCGCGCAGATGACGGCAATGGCCAGCACCAGCGGCAGAATCCCGAGGGCGACGATCTTGTGTTTGAGCTGCATGTTGACTCCTGCCCGCGCGAAGGATCGGGATCATATGCCAAAGAGTCGCCTTGTAGGAGCGAGCCTGCTCGCGATGGCGGTATATCAGACGAATCGATGTTGAATGACACACCGCTATCGCGAGCAGGCTCGCTCCTACAGGGGGCAGTGCCGTCTACGTAGAACTACGTAGAGATCACGTACGTAGTAACGCGGATTTATTTGTGGACGGCATGCGCGGATATTGGGCCAGCTCCGCACAGCGGACACAATTATAAAAATTACCGCCGCAGTCATGGCTGTCGGCAGGAGACACGCTATGCCCCGTCTGGCTAAACACCTCGCCTGGTTTGCCGTGGCTGTCCTGGGAGCGATTGCGCTGAGTGTCGTGGCCCTGCGCCGCGGCGAAGCGATCAACGCCCTGTGGATCGTCGTCGCAGCCGTCGCTATCTACCTCGTTGCCTACCGCTATTACAGCCTGTTCATCGCCAACAAAGTGATGCAAATCGACCCTAATCGGGCCACTCCGGCTGTGCTCAATAACGATGGTCTGGACTATGTTCCGACCAACAAACACGTACTCTTCGGTCACCACTTCGCGGCAATCGCCGGCGCGGGGCCTTTGGTCGGTCCGGTACTGGCGGCGCAGATGGGCTACTTGCCCGGCACGCTGTGGCTGATCGCCGGGGTGGTGCTGGCGGGTGCGGTTCAGGACTTCATGGTCTTGTTCATGTCTACTCGTCGCAACGGCCGTTCCCTGGGGGACATGGTCCGCGAAGAAATGGGCCGCATTCCCGGCACCATTGCGCTGTTCGGTTGCTTCCTGATCATGATCATCATCCTCGCGGTGCTGGCACTGATCGTCGTGAAAGCCCTGGCCGAAAGCCCGTGGGGTATTTTTACGGTGATGGCGACCATCCCGATCGCGATGTTCATGGGCATCTACATGCGCTACATCCGCCCGGGTCGTATCGGCGAAATCTCCATCATCGGTGTGCTGTTGCTGCTCGGATCGATCTGGCTGGGCGGGCAGGTTGCCGCCGATCCGGTGTGGGCCAAGGCCTTCACCTTTACCGGTCTCCAGATCACCTGGATGCTGATCGGCTACGGTTTTGTTGCCGCAGTGTTGCCGGTGTGGCTGATCCTGGCACCGCGGGACTACCTCTCCACTTTCCTGAAAATCGGCACCATCGTCGCCTTGGCCATTGGCATTCTGGTGACCATGCCCGAGTTGAGAATGCCGGCGCTGACCCAGTTCGTCGACGGCACCGGACCTGTGTGGAAGGGCGGTCTGTTCCCGTTCCTGTTCATCACCATCGCCTGTGGCGCGGTCTCCGGTTTCCACTCGCTGATTGCTTCCGGCACCACGCCGAAGTTGCTCGCCAGTGAGGGGCATGCCCGTTACATCGGTTACGGCGGCATGCTGATGGAATCGTTTGTCGCCATCATGGCCATGGTCGCGGCATCGGTGATTGATCCGGGCGTGTATTTCGCCATGAACAGCCCGGCCGCTGTCGTCGGTGCCGATGCGGTGACCGTTGCGCAAACCGTCAGCAGCTGGGGTTTCGCCATTACCCCGGAAGCCTTGCAAGCCGTGGCCCACGACATCGGTGAAACCACCATCCTGGCCCGTGCCGGTGGTGCGCCGACTCTGGCGGTCGGTATCGCGCAGATCCTGCACAGCGTCCTGCCGGGTGAAAACACCATGGCGTTCTGGTACCACTTCGCGATCCTGTTCGAAGCGCTGTTCATCCTGACCGCAGTCGACGCCGGTACCCGTGCCGGGCGTTTTATGCTGCAGGACTTGCTCGGCTCGTTCGTGCCAGCGCTGAAGCGCACCGAATCCTGGACCGCCAACCTGATTGCCACGGCCGGTTGTGTGGCGATGTGGGGTTACTTGCTGTATCAGGGTGTGATTGATCCACTGGGCGGCATCAACACCTTGTGGCCGCTGTTCGGTATCTCGAACCAGATGCTGGCCGGTATCGCGTTGATGCTCGGCACCGTGGTGCTGATCAAGATGAAGCGTCAGCGGTATGTCTGGGTCACCTTGCTGCCAGCGGTATGGCTGCTGATCTGCACCACCACTGCGGGCTACATCAAGCTGTTCGACGCCAACCCGGCGATCGGCTTCCTCGCCCTGGCGAAGAAATACAGCGATGCGCTGGCCAACGGTCAGGTGCTGGCCCCGGCCAAGAGTATCGACCAGATGCAGCACGTGATTTTCAACGCCTACACCAACGCGACACTGACCGCTTTGTTCCTGTTCGTGGTGTTCAGCATCCTGTTCTTTGCGCTCAAGGTCGGCGTCGCTGCCTGGGGCACCAAGGAACGTACGGATAAAGAAGCGCCTTACCAAGCGCTGCCGGATGCCTGATCATGTTCAATGACCTGAGTCGTCTGGGCAAATACCTCGGTCAGGCAGCACGCCTGATGGTGGGCATGCCCGACTACGACAACTACGTCGAGCACATGCAGACCAAGCACCCGGACAAGCCGCTGATGGATTACGAGGCGTTCTTTCGGGAACGTCAGGAAGCCCGGTACGGCAGCAAGTCAGGACCGAAGTGTTGTTGATTGAAAGAAAAAACGGCTGAAAAAGCCTTGTGGTGATCACTGAAAAAGTGGCGAGGGAGGAAACTCCCTCGCCATTTTTTTTCGTTCGTTTCCAGGACAGCAATTCGCCCGGCATCGTCATGGAAGGTTCTTGAATCCAAGGGATTTACGCTGTTTGTCAGCTATCTCTGCCCGATGTAACGACAGTTCCCCATACCGGTACTTTAATGGTTGTTCTAGAGCGCCTGATCACGGGGCTGTCATAGCCTTAAGGCTATGGATCCCATGTCCAAAAGCTATTTCATTAATCGGTCATCCGGATCCACGCTCAAGGGTGGTTAGCTGAAAACAAAATAAAGAGGAGATGCCATGTCAACTGAATCGAAATGCCCGTTCAATCACGCCGCTGGCGGTGGCACGACGAACCGCGACTGGTGGCCGAACCAACTGAACCTGAAGATCTTGAGCCAGCATTCGCCCAAGTCTGACCCGTTGGGGGGCGACTTCAACTACGCCGCAGCTTTCAAAAGCCTGGACTTTCAGGCGCTGAAAAATGACCTGAACGCCCTGATGACCGACTCCCAGGACTGGTGGCCCGCAGACTTCGGCCATTACGGTCCATTCTTTATCCGCATGTCCTGGCACGCCGCAGGCACCTACCGCACCGGTGATGGCCGGGGTGGCGCCGGTTCCGGCCAGCAACGTTTTGCGCCACTCAACAGCTGGCCGGATAACGTCAGCCTCGACAAGGCGCGCCGGCTGCTCTGGCCGATCAAGCAAAAGTACGGCAACAAGATTTCCTGGGCGGACCTGATTGTCCTCACCGGTAACGTCGCGCTGGAGTCCATGGGCTTCAAGACCTTCGGGTTCTCCGGCGGTCGCCCGGACGTCTGGGAGCCGGACGAAGACGTTTACTGGGGCTCTGAAAACAAATGGCTGGGCGGTGACACACGTTACGGCAAGGATGACAGCAAGCCTGTGCAAAAGCCCGGTGACGTTCCGCTGGTTGCCGAACCCGGCAGAAACGAAGAAAGCCGTACCGAAAATGGCCGCCATCTGGAAAACCCTCTCGCCGCGGTGCAAATGGGCTTGATCTACGTGAACCCGGAAGGCCCGGAAGGCGAGCCTGACCCGGTCGCATCGGCCAAGGATATTCGCGAAACCTTCGGTCGCATGGCGATGAATGATGAAGAAACCGTCGCGTTGATCGCCGGCGGTCACGCCTTCGGCAAGACCCACGGTGCCGGCCCGGCCGACCACGTAGGCCCTGAGCCCGAAGCCGCCGGTCTTGAACTGCAAGGCCTGGGCTGGAAGAGCACGTTCGGCACTGGTAAAGGTGCGGACACCATCACCAGTGGCCTGGAAGTGACCTGGACCACCACGCCAACGAAGTGGAGCAACAACTACCTGGAAAACCTGTTCGGCTTCGACTGGGAACTGACCAAAAGCCCGGCCGGTGCACACCAGTGGAAACCGAAAAACGGCGCGGGTGCCGGCATCATTCCCGACCCGTTCGATTCGGCAAAACGTCGCGATCCGACCATGCTGACGTCGGACCTGGCCCTACGCTTCGATCCAATCTACGAACCCATCTCGCGGCGCTTCCTGGCCAATCCAGACCAGTTGGCCGATGCCTTCGCCCGCGCCTGGTACAAGCTCATCCACCGCGACATGGGTCCGCTCTCGCGCTACCTCGGCCCGGAAATGCCGGCAGAAGAGCTGTTGTGGCAAGACCCGATTCCTGATGTCGATCACCCACTGGTCAACGACAGCGATGTCGCCGCGCTCAAAGGCAAAATTGCGGCCTCGGGCCTGTCGGTTTCGCAACTGGTGTCGACCGCTTGGGCGGCGGCCTCGAGTTTCCGTGGTTCCGACAAACGAGGCGGTGCCAACGGCGGTCGCCTGCGCCTGGCCCCGCAGAAATCCTGGCAGGCTAACCAGCCGGCGCAACTGGCGAATGTGTTGGCAAAACTCGAAGCCATCCAGGGCGAGTTCAACAGCGGTGGCAAGAAAATCTCCCTGGCCGACCTGATTGTGCTCGCGGGTGGTGTGGGCGTGGAGCAGGCCGCAAAAAACGCCGGCCACAATGTCACGGTGCCGTTTACTCCGGGTCGCATGGACGCCAGTCAGGAGCAGACAGACGTAGAGTCCTTCGGTTTTCTTGAACCGATTGCCGACGGCTTCCGTAATTACCTCAAGCAACAATACCGCGTCCCGGCCGAGGCATTGCTGATCGACAAGGCGCAACTGCTGACACTCACGGCGCCGGAAATGACGGTGTTACTGGGCGGCCTGCGGGTGTTGAACACCAATGTCGGCCAAAGCAAACACGGTGTGTTCACCGCGCGTCCGGAAGCGCTGACCAATGACTTCTTCACCAACCTGCTGGATATGGGCGTGGAGTGGAAGCCGGTGTCGGACGCCGCCCAGGAGTTTGAAGGGCGTGATCGCAAAAGCGGCGCAGTGAAGTGGACGGGGACGCGGGTCGACCTGGTGTTTGGCTCCAACGCGCAGTTGCGCGCCCTGGCCGAGGTCTATGCCACCGCCGATGCGAAGGACAAGTTCGTCAAGGACTTCGTTGCTGCGTGGACCAAGGTGATGAATCTGGATCGATTCGACGTGAATCGCGGCGTCTAGAGGAAACGTCGTCATAACGCTGGCATTACCGGCAAAAAATGCTCGGCTCGCCCTCTGGCTCTTACATCAGCGGAGGGCGTCCGTCGATCATGGACGTTGGTCTTTCAGGGCTCTGCGGACAATACGCGTCTTTAAAGGTAGATGAGCTCAATGGTAACCGAGCCATCAATGTCGACAGCTTTGTCCAAGGGCAGATTACTCTTGTCCGTAATGCTCACGATTGCAAATATAGGGAAGCTAATAATTCGACCCGCTTCCGGATTACGATCGCCCCAGCTGACAAGGAAATCGGAATGGCTCTCGAAAGCCCTGGGCCAATTGGGGCTTTGCCATGACCTCCCATTGTTTTGTGATACCAGAAACTTAGTGTCTTTGCTGTCGAGAACGGGAGGGGTTTCATCGAGAAAGAACGATACGTAACCAATGGAGTTGCCGTTTGAACTTAGACCCAGCCCAAAATTATGATCATTTAGAATAGATACACGGTTTTGCGGAGGAGGACTCTCTTTCGAGGCCGTGCCCGAGCGATTGTCCTGGATTCGAAGTGCCAGAACGGTATCCCCCGAACAGGTGATGGTCGTGGTTTTTGGCGTAGCGATAGCCGCACCACGGGTGCCTTCGTGCAAGAATGAAGTCATTCCGTGTTCGTTGAGATCGCTGGCAGTTACATTTCCCACACTGAACACGCCGTTATTGGAAACAGCCACGGAGCAGACAGAGGGGATTATTCGCCCGCTCAAAGTTAACTCGGCAGAGGAGGCAGCACTTGCTGGTCGAATAGCAAGCCAGGACACTACAAGTAGCGACATCGCCGCAACGAGTGGCTTCTTCATCATTAAATTAAGTTCTGTGGTGTGAGACGACCCCAATGAGACTTTCTTTCAAGTGCATCAGGGTCGCCGAGCGTTGGTTATAGATAGACCAACTCAATGGTCACGGAGCCGTCCAGGTTTATCGGCACTGAGGTGTCCAGGTTCTCGGTAGCGGTGACGGCGGCCTGTATTTCCAGCTCTTGCGCAATAGCCTGAATCGGTTCCGGTGTATTACCAGCTACACTCGCCCAAGACATTCTCCAATTGGCGGTGTTGTTGAACTCGCCTGTCGAATGTGCCCAACTATTTCCATCAAAACTTTCAATGACGCGACCAGGCGCACTGTCCACCAGCGTTCCTCCCGACGTGCTCGTGATGGTGAACGCTCCGATATTGGTGCCTACACCGTCCGCGCCCATACCGAAAACCTGCTCCACGGTTGCACCCGGCAAAGTGCCGCCCGTCAGAACATCAAGGTTCACCGTAGCGGCGCGGTTATCAGTGACGTTCACGGCGATTTGAGCCGGTGCATCACAATTGATATTCATCGTGGATTTCGGATGAGTACCGCTCATGCTTGGCGTAATGAGTGTGCTGTCAACAGGGTCGAGGCCACCAACAGAGAGCGTGCCGTAGTTGATGACGCCGCCACCGGTCAGGGAAATGTTGCACGTTGCCGGGATGATTTGACCTGTGACCGTAAGATCGGCGGTGGTGGTGGCCATAGCAAAATTGCAGACAAACAAAGCCGCAAGCGGAGTCAAGGACAAAAGGAGTTTGTTCACGTTTGAAATCTGACCTGTGAAAATGATGGGATCGGTAAGCCGATGTACAAACCAAGTATGATCATGTTGATGGGTTCCGGCTAATCCGAAAGTATCAATAATTTCTGGCGTAAAAATAAATCCTTATTAGTGGGGGTTACGAATTTTTGTGGGTGGCAAAACACGGCTTCTTGAGAGATGTTTCGATCAATGATGTTTATTTTTTAGATTTTTGATTTTGATTTTTACGCATTGTCGTGGAGTCTGTCGGGCTCTTCACGCTAGTGTTTGCTGTTGACGCAGTGACGCTCTTGATCGATCCATTGATTTCACTGTGAGCAATACAGTAGGGGCGGGTGCCGGGTTATGCCTGTATCAAAAAAAATGGTCGAGCGACTGATGTTGGCTTTTAGCGTCGTGACCGCCGCATCATGTTCGTTTGCTGCCGGCATGCAACCTGCTACGTCTGTCGTATTGGTTAGCGAGGAGCAGGGCGAGTACGGCATGGTTGTTAAAAATACCGACGCCACCGCTTCTTTACTTTATACCTCGCTTGAAAATATCGAGGAGGACCCGGAAAAGTTGTTGATCGTAACGCCACCCGTTACCCGTGTTGAAGGTGGTGAAACACAGTTGGTGCGTTTTATTGTGCAAAGTAAAACCCCGCTGAAACATCAACGGTTGATGCGCGTTTACTTTGAAGGTATTCCACTTAGTAAGTCCAAGATTCCGAACAGCGTCGGCGTGACTATTCGCCAGAACTTACCGGTCATTATCTCGCCTAAAGGTCTGGCGGTTGACAGTGAGCCGTGGAAACACTTGAAAATAGCCTTGTGTGGCGACACGTTGCGAGTGACCAACGACAGTCCTTATGTGGTTCGCCTGGCGCAACAAGGCAAGCTCCAACCTTCTGGTTTACTGGTAGCGTTTCCCAAGTCCTATGTATTACCGCAATCGCGACTGAACCTGAAGCTTACCGCCCCGAGCAAAGCAAACAGTGTACGAATCCACCCCGCCAGCGTGTATGGCTATGCGGTCAAACACTATGACGCTCCTCTCGTCGCTTGCTCCCTCTAAGTTTCGGCTGGAGCCCATGAGCTGTGGTCAGCCGCTTCAAGTTTAACTGTCCACAGTTTCACAAAATAAACCCCAGACAGATCCGCACAGGTTTCATTCTCATGAGTTTCCTGGGAATCGGAAGAGTCATGGCGAATCAGCCCGACGATGCAGCGGCATTTGACCTGGAGACGCTTAAAAGTCGAGGAATTGACCCGGAGCTTGCCGCTTTTTTCAGCCAGACATCCCGATTTTTACCGGGCAGAAAAGAGATCACGCTTTACGTAAACCAGACTCGAATCGGTACCGTGCTGGCGCGCTTCGACGATGAAGGTCAGTTGTGCTTCGATAAAAAGCTGCTGGATTCCGCCAGGCTGGTACTCCCACTCGAACACACTGAGGTTGAGTTAGAAACGGTTGACACCCGTTCACTCGACACCGAAACAACGATCGTCAACCAGGTTGATGCGCGCGACATTCAGAAGGCATCCGATGAGGGATTGCACAAGACCTTGCTGAAACATGCGGTCGGCCCGATGTCCACGTGGTCAGCCAAACCCGAAGTTGCAATATCGACATCGTCGGACCAGCCGTCGGACAGCACCTGTTATGACTTCAAGGCGGCGTACCCGCAAACCGAGGTCGATTCGCGCCCAGGCAAGCAAGAAGTGCATTTGATCGTGCCACAGGAGGCCATCCAGCCGATTGAGAACGACGTCAGCGGTTTTAGCACCGGCGGCGCGGGCGGACTGCTCAATTATGACGTGCTGACCATGCAGAGCCAGACAGGGGAGATGGAAAGTAATTACTCCGCCCTGGACATCGAGTCGGGATTGAACGTCGGAGATTGGGCGTTGCGCAGCCGGCAAAACTGGATCGACCAGGATGGCGTACGCAGCAGCGAGCATTTGTATACGTATGCACAGCGCACCTTCGTGCCTATTCAGTCGATTTTGCAGGCGGGCCAGCTCAACATGGTGAGCCCGGTTTTTGCCGGGGCGCCGATCACCGGGCTGCAAATGCTGCCTGATAGCGCGCTGACGCATCATTCGGCTGGCGGAGCGACCATCGAGGGGATTGCAAAAGGTTCTCAGGCTCGGGTTGAAGTCAAACAGGGCGGGCTTCTGATTTACAACACGGTGGTGCCGGCAGGACCGTTCCTGTTGCAAGACATTGCACTGATACGCGGAAATTCGAACGTTGATGTGACCATTTTCGAGACCGACGGCACCCAGGACACCTTCAGTTTGCCAGCGGCCTCGCTACATAGAGTCAGCCTTGCCAAAACCGGTCTAGCCATGGCGCTTGGCAAAGTGCGAGACATAAGTGACATGGGGGCGCAGGAGCCTGAAGTGTTCACCATCAGCAACGACTGGTTGGTCGGCCGTCAAAGCAAGGTCGCCGCAGGGCTCATGTTTTCTCCCGACTACACCTCGGCGGGTTGGATCCTGGACACGGAATTTTCCTCAGAGACCTCAATGAGCCTTGGCAATGTGGTCTCGCAGGACAAGCAAGACAATAAGGGCGGGGTTCAAAGCACCGTCACGGCCAGGACCCGTCTCAATGAACACCTGACAGCGAATGGCTCGATTACCCATCAGAGCGACGGATACCGTGATCTCCTGGACACCACTGAGCGTGATCAGGACTATCCGATGTATCAAGACCCGGGCAATCCGGGCTCTCTGAACGAATGGGGCAATGACGGGAATGCTGATTTTGGCCGAACGCAATACAGCGCTAATTTGGGCTGGACCACTTCGAGGATGGGCGGCGGCAACATCGGTTTTGTCCATTCCAGATCCTCTACAGGTGATTGGAGTCGCACCCTGTCTTCTTCCTGGGGAAAAAGTTTCAAGGGTGCTTCCGTCAGCGCAACTCTGCAGCACGACATGACGGGGGATGAGGGCAATGCGGTGTTTTTCAGCGTCAGCATCGCGCTGGGGGCCACCAGCAGCATTCAGAGCCGAGTCAGCAAGTCCGGTGATTCCGACACCCAAATGGGGGCGACGTATAACGAAACCGTGAACGACGAGTTGAATTACAGCCTTAGCGCGTCCCGGCAAGGCAGCGGTCAAGGCACTGATTTTGCCGGCAGCGTTTCAGCACTCCCGCGTTACACCCAGCTCAATCTGGGGTACTCGCAAGACGGACAGGATGGCTCCAGCTACAGCGTGGGTGCACGAGGTGCATTGGCGCTTCACTCGGATGGCGTCACGCCTTCGCCCTATCCGATTCAAGACACCTTTGGCGTGGTATCCCTGGGGGACGTGGCCGGGGTCAAGATCAACACGCCAAACGGCAACGTCTGGACCGACGGTGCCGGCCGTGCTGTCGTGGCACAGATTCCCGCCTTCGACACCAGTCAAATCGAGGTGGCCACCGAAACGCTGCCTCGAAACATGGATATCGATAATGGCGTTCGAACGCTCGAAGCGGGGCGCGGGTCCGTCAGTAAATTTGAGTTTGGTGTGGTCAAGGTTCGCCGCGTCTTGCTGACGGCAACGGACCAAGGGGGTAGGCCATTGCCCAAAGGTGCATCGGTGGTAGAGGGCGACACCTTCCTGACCACGGTGGTCGATGATGGCAAGATCTTCCTTGAGGACACGTCATACAAAAACCTGATGGTGAATTTGCCGGGAGGAAAACGCTGCTCATTGACGTTTGAGCTGGCGGAAGAGGCCAATGAGTCAGCCTACTTTGAAGACGCTGCCGCGGTCTGTCCTGTCATATGAGAACTTTCCTTTTGTTGGATTTCACTGAGCGTTATCGGAGGCAGGTACGTATGCGAGGTGGACAAGCTTTCAGGTATGCCTGGGTCGCACTCGCCGTGCTGCTGGCCTGCCCGGTGGATGCGGTATGGGCCGATGACTGCCGGATTCAGGTCAGCCAACCACGGGTGGACTACGGATCATTTAATCCCCATGTCTTGAGGGCCAATGCCAAATCCTCCTCAACGGTGTCTTTGGGTAAGCGCTTAATGCGCCTGAACATTCAATGCACCGATCCAAAAGACATGGCGCTTGCTTTTCGAGGGGTTGCTTCAGGTGTCGAGCGTTACAAGCTTAGCGACGAAGGCGAGTTTGAGATGACGCTGAAGGCTGCCCGCCTGGACGGCATTCCTGTCCGACTTGGCGTCGTTACCACCGCAGGAGACATACCTGCGCAAGGTGCTATTTCGGTCAAACTGACACCCGGAAAGTCTCTGGTTCCGTTGCTGAACCAGAGACCGCAGGCCGGAAAAAACCTTTCGGTACAAGTCGAGTTGGATGTACGAGTATTTGTTGAAAAACTTGGCGTTCGGGATGTCGCGTCACTCGAAACACGAGGCTACTTCGAGTTGAACTAAGGAGGAGGGCGAGCCGCTGTTGATCCTGAAGGCGTAGAGCATCTGCACCTACCGACTGCAGATATCCCACAAACAGCCCCGCAACCAGCGATGCGCGGGGTCTGCGTCCATGCGCGGGTGCCAGAGCATCGAGACGCTGATGGGCGCCGTGGTGAATGGCAAGTCAAAGCACTGCATCCCGTCGCACAGGTTGCCAACGTGACGCTCCGGAACGGTGGCCACCAGGTCTGAAGCCCGGGCCAGCGCCAGCGCGGCGCAAAAGCCACCGACGATGGTGCTGATGTGTCGTTCCAGTCCGAGCAGGTTCAGGGCTTCATCCATGACGCCTTTGTCCTGCCCACGGCGTGAAACCAGAATGTGGTGGGCCGCCGCATAACGTTCGGCGGTCATAGCCCCTTTGTTCAATGAATGCCCTTTGCGCACGACACCGATGAAACGGTCGCGAAACAACAGGCGTGTGCGCACTTCCGGGCTGGTCGATTCACCGATGACACCGGTTTCCAGATCGACGGAGCCGTCGCGCAACAGGGTGCTGTCCTTGTTCAGTTTCTGCACGAAGTTCAGACGCACACCGGGGGCTTCTTCGTTTACGCGGGCGATCAGTGACGGCCCGAAGTTCTCCACGAAACCATCGCTGGTGCGCAGTGTGAACGTGCGAACCAGATGCGTAAGGTCGAGCGCTTCGTCCGGTCGCAGCACGGCTTCGGCGTCCTGTACCAGCGCACTGACCCGCTCGCGCAACGCCAGCGCCCGGGGGGTGGGCACAAGACCGCGTCCGGCCCTGACCAACAGCGGATCGCCCATGGTTTCGCGCAAGCGTGCCAGGGCACGACTCATGGCCGATGGGCTGAGATGCAGGCGCTGGGCTGCGCGGGCGACGCTGCCTTCCTCCAGCAACACATTCAGTGTGATCAGCAGATTCAGATCAGCCATCGAATCAAATCCTGTAGGCGCGAGATGGCTCGCTGCCAAATTGTTGGTGTGGCGTCAGATGCACGTAGTCAGTGCAACTGCTGCGTCTTCCGCCATGTTAGGTGTGAGCTTAGTCTCGGGACAACCTGTTTGCGGAGTGACCCGAGCATGAAGTCCCGATCCGAGCGCGGAGCGTTGGCCAGCCTTTCACTGTCCATGCTGCTGTCGTCCCTTGGCACCAGCATTGCGAACGTCGGTTTGCCGACATTGGCCGAGGCGTTTTCCGCTTCCTTCCAGCACGTGCAGTGGGTGTTGCTCGCTTACCTGCTGGCCATTACCGCCTTGATCGTCAGTGTTGGCCGGTTGGGGGATGTCGTTGGCCATCGGCGCCTGTTGTTGATGGGGGTGACGCTGTTCACGGTGGCCTCGGTCCTGTGCGCACTGGCGCCCACTCTTTGGCTGTTGATCGCCGCCCGAACCCTGCAAGGCACGGGCGCAGCGATCATGATGGCGATGACCATGGCGCTCGTGGGGGAGGCGGTGCCCAAGGCCCGGATGGGCCGCGCAATGGGTGTGCTCGGCACGATGTCGGCGATTGGCACGTCACTCGGCCCGACCCTCGGCGGTTTGTTGATTGCCAATTCGGGGTGGCCGGCAATCTTTCTGATCAATGTGCCGCTGGGTGTTCTGGCCATTGGGCTCGCGGTTCACTTTCTACCCAATGATCACCACGAGAAGAGGGCGGATTTCGATGTCCTCGGCACGCTGGTCCTGACCCTGACGCTGCTGGCCTATGCCTTGGCGATGACCCTTGGACGTGCCAGGTTTGATCCGCTGAACATGGCGCTGTTGCTGGTGGCGGTGCTTGGGTTGGGCGTGTTTGTGTTTATCGAGCGCAAAGCCGAATCACCGCTGGTTCAATTGACCCTGTTGCGCAATCTGCCGTTGAGTGCGGGTTTCGCCATGAGCGCACTGGTGACGAGCGTGGTCATGGCCACCCTGGTCGTGGGGCCGTTTTATCTGACGGGGGCACTGGCGCTGGATGCGGTGGGCGCAGGATTGGTGATGTCCACGGGACCGCTGATTGCGGCACTGGTCGGAATTCCGGCGGGCCGATGCGTCGACCGATGGGGCGCACATCGATCCGCGATGTGCGGATTGATGACCATGTTGATCGGTGCATGCAGTCTGCCCACCGTGCCAATGGGGTTCGGTGTGCCCGGTTACGTTGTGCCGCTGGCTGTCATTACCGCCGGTTATGCGCTGTTCCAGGCGGCCAACAATACGGCTGTCATGGCGGACGTTACGCCGCAGCAACGGGGTGTCATTTCCGGCTTGCTCGGGCTTTCGCGCAATCTCGGGTTGATCACCGGTGCTTCGCTGATGGGCGCGATATTCGCTGTCGGTTCGGCCAGTGGCGACATCTTGCAGGCCCAGCCCGAAGCCATCGCGCAGGGGATGCGCCTGACGTTCACGGTCGCCGCCGGGTTGATTGGCGCGGCGCTGATCATTGGCGTAATCAGCCAGCGTCGTTCCCGGATCGCTGCCACCTCGTGTTGAAAAACGGCACGACTGTCGTGAAAACGACCTGTTTGCGCTGAACGCGAAGCCTTGTGAGTTTTCTGTTGAACGACTGTTCAGTCTGGACTATGTTGGGGCCACCTTTCCCCGGCTGGTTGCGGGCTTGCGTTTCTTCAATTCGAACGAGGCACTGGCATGCGGTTTTCACCCTTTGTTGAGCGGATCAGCGGCCAAGGCGTTGCCGCTTGGGATATTCACTACGCGGCCAACGCCGCCCAACGCAATGGCGAGGATGTCATCATCCTCAGCGTCGGCGACCCGGATTTCCCCACCCCCGATTTCATCACCGATGCCGCGATTCACGCCCTGCGCGAAGGTGACACCCACTACACCGAAATCGCCGGCCGCCAGGCCTTGCGTGAAGCCATCGCCGCCCGCTACAGCGATGTGATCGACCGCCCGCTGCAAGCCGCCAACGTGATTGTCGCGGCGGGCGCGCAGAATGCTTTGTTCGCCGCCTCGATGTGCTTGCTCAGTGCCGGTGACGAAGTCATCGCCCTCGACCCGATGTACGTCACGTACGAAGCCACGCTCAAGGCTTCCGGCGCTACGCTGGTGCGCGTGCCCTGTGCGGCGGACGGCGGTTTTCGGCTCGATGCGGCGGTGCTGGCCAAGGCGATCACCCCGCGAACCCGGGCGATTTTCTTCTCTAATCCAAACAACCCCACGGGCGTGGTGCTCAATCGCGAAGAGCTGCAAGCCATCGCCGACCTCGCCATCGCCCATGACTTGTGGGTGGTGGTGGACGAGGTCTACGAGAGCCTCGCCTATGAGCGCGAACACCTGAGTCTGGCGGCGTTGCCGGGTATGGCCGAGCGCTGCGTGGTGATCGGCAGCCTGTCGAAATCCCATGCCATGACCGGTTGGCGGATTGGCTGGATCATCGCCGATGAAGCTTTGGTCAATCATGTGGAAACGCTGGTCCTGAGCATGCTCTACGGCTTGCCGGGGTTTGTCATGGAAGCGGCGCTCAAGGCCGTGCAGTCCCATGACGAAGTGACCCACGGCATGCGCGAGATCTACCGTCGTCGTCGCGATCTGGTGGTGTCTGGGTTGGCGGATTGCCCGGGAATTTCCGTGCTCAATCCCGATGCCGGCATGTTCGTATTGGTTGATGTGCGCGGCACTGGCCTGACGTCGCTGGAATTTGCCTGGCGCCTGCTGCGCGAGGCCGGCGTATCGGTGCTGGACGCCGCTGCGTTTGGCGAGCCGGCCCAAGGGTTTGTGCGGCTCTCGTTCACCCTCGGTGAAGAGCGACTGGCCCAGGCCTGCCAACGGATACGCGACTTTGTGCGGGTGTTGAACGGTGAAGCGCCACGGCCGGTGATCAGCACGGTGACCAGTACCGTAAGCGTCGAACCGACTGCGTCCAAGACCATGATCGAAGTCGATCGCCTGCATAAACGCTTCGGCAATATCGAAGTGCTCAAAGGCGTTTCCCTGACCGCCTGCGAGGGTGAAGTGATCTCCCTGATCGGCGCGAGTGGCTCGGGCAAAAGTACCTTGCTGCGCTGCATCAACATGCTTGAAGTGCCGGATCAGGGGCGCATCCTGGTCGATGGCGAAAGCATTCACCTTAACCAGAATCGTCCCGGCGCACCGCTGGTGTCGGACGCCAAGCAACTGGTCCGCATCCGTTCCAGCCTGGGCATGGTGTTCCAGAACTTCAACCTCTGGCCCCATCGCACGGTGCTGGAAAACCTCATCGAAGCGCCGACCCAGGTCCTGCGTGAAAGCCGTGCGGAGGCCACTGAACGGGCCGAAGCGCTGCTCGAACGCGTCGGGCTGGCGGCCAAGCGCAACGAGTACCCGGCGTTTCTCTCCGGGGGACAGCAACAACGGGTGGCCATCGCCCGGGCCCTGGCCATGCGGCCCAAGGTCATGCTGTTCGATGAACCCACCTCGGCACTCGACCCGGAACTGGTCGGGGAAGTTCTGCGGGTGATCCGTTCCCTCGCCGAAGAAGGCCGGACCATGATCCTGGTGACTCATGAAATGGCTTTCGCACGCGATGTCTCTTCCAAAGTCGCCTTTTTGCATCAGGGGCTGATCGAGGAAACCGGTTCGCCGGACGAAGTGTTCGTACACCCACGCAGCGAGCGTTGCCGACAATTCGTCAACGCTCATCAGACTCGCTAACTCATCATAAAAAGACGGGAAAACAACATGGGAAATCGACGTTTTGCAAACTGGTTGACCGGTGCCGCCTGCATCATGCTGGCCGGTATGAGTGCGGCACAGGCGCAGCCGATCAGGTTCGCGGTCGCAGCCGAACCGTATCCGCCGTATACCGAGAAACAGGCCAACGGTGAGTGGAAAGGTTTTGAGGTCGATTTGATCCGCAAGCTGTGCAGCGAAATGAAAGCCGAATGCGAGATCAAGGAAGTGGCGTGGGACGGGATCATTCCGTCGCTGCTGGCGAAGAAAATCGACGTGATTTTCTCCTCGATGTCGGTGACCGAAGAGCGCGAAAAACAGATCGCCTTCAGCAAGGCTTATTACGACTCGGTGATTGCCGTGGTTGGGCCGAAGGAAGCGTCGGTGAAGAAGTTCCCGGATGACCTCAAGGGCAAGATCATCGGCGTGCAGAACTCGACGGTGAGCGCCAGTTACCTGAAGACCTACTACGAAAAAATCGCCGACGTTAAGTACTACGACACCCAGGATTCGGCCAACGCCGACCTGATCGCCGGGCGCATCGACCTGATGATGGCAGACGGCACGGCCATGGCCGCGTTCGTCAAAACCCCGGACGCCAAGGACCTGGCCTACCTCGGCGCCGTGCCTTACGACCCGATCTTTGGCAAAGGCGTGGGCGCCGGCCTGCGCAAGGATGACGCCGAACTCAAGGCCAAGCTCGACAAGGCGATCCAGGAATTGCTGGCGAGCAAAGACTATGACGACCTGTCGCAGCACTACTTCGGTACCAGCGTGAAGCCTGCGTTCTGACTACCACACAGATCCTGTAGGAGCCGGCTTGCCGGCGATTGTTACGGCGCGGTCTGCCTGACACACCGCTTCGCTGGCAAGCCAGCTCCTACAAGGTTTGGGCAGTGTCTTTATGGTCGTTACTGGGGGTTGAAATGCCAGCAATGTTCGATCTGATCAATTTCACCGAGCAAGGGTGGGGCAGTGCGCTGCTGAAGGGGCTCTGGATGACCCTGCAGATTTCGGCCGGGGCCTTCGTGCTCGGGCTGGCCATCGGGTTGGTGGTGGCGTGTCTCAAACTCGGTGCGCCGAAACCGATTGCGGCGCTGATGCGCGGGTACACCACGTTGTTCCGGGCGGTGCCGGAGTTGTTGCTGATCCTGCTGCTGTACTACGTCGGTTCCATGCTGCTCAATTCGTTGATGGCCAAGCTCGGTTACGCAGCGATAGACGTCAGCGGTCCGCTGGCGGCAATTGTCGTGCTGGGGCTGGTGCAGGGCGCTTACGCTTCGGAGATTTTCCGCGCGGCGATCCAGGCGATTCCCTTTGGTCAGATCGAAGCGGCCAAGGCGTTTGGCTTGAGCGGTTTCGGCCTGTTCCGCCGCGTCACGCTGCCGATCATGGCGCCGTATGCGATGGCCGGGATGGCCAACCTGTGGATCAACCTGATCAAGGACAGCGCGCTGATCAGCGTGGTCGGCACCAACGAGCTGTTGTACACGGCCAAGCAGGCCGCGGGCTCGACGCGCCACTATCTGTTGTTCTACCTCACGGCCGCGGCGTTGTATTACGCGGTGACGCTGGTGTCGAACTATTTGTCAGGACGGTTGGAGCGACGCATTCGTCGCTGGATGCCTCTTGTTGACTGAACCGGCAGAGAGAATGAAATGATTCCAGCGTGGATAGTTGAATACGCGGCGCTGTTGGGCCGAGGGCTGCAAACCACCATTGCCATCCTGTTGGTGTCCAGTGTGTTGGGGTTTGCACTGGCGGTGCTGGTGGCGATGGCGCGGATCTCGAAAAACAAGGTGATCGCCAAGGTCAGCCTGCTCTATACCAGCGTGACACGCGGTACGCCGTTGCTGATCCAGATCTACATTTTCTACTACGGCCTGGGCAGCCTGTTCGCGCAGTTTCCGCTGATTCGCGGCAGCTTTCTCTGGCCCTACCTGCGCGACGGTTACTGGTACATCGTGTTCGCCCTGGTGGTGTCGGTGGGGGCCTATGTCGGCGAAGTGATTCGCGGTGGGCTGCTGGCGGTGCCCAAAGGTGAAATGGAAGCGGCGTCGGCCTTTGGCATGACCGCGCGTCAGTCGTTGCTGCGCGTTCGTTTGCCTCGTGCGATGCGTCTGTTGCTACCGACCCTGGCCGGGGAAACCGTGATGCTGCTCAAGTCCACGGCGCTGGCCTCGACCATCGCGGTGATCGATTTGCTTGGCGCTGCCAACGTGGTCCGTGCCCAGACCCTGCAAGTCTATGAGCCGTTGCTGCTGGTGGCCGGGGTGTACGTCTGCCTGACGTTCCTGATCGAGGCGCTGTTTGCCTTTGCCGAACGGCGCGGGACGCCCGTGCGCAGGTCGGCCTGATGAGTCCGCCAACGGTTGACCGCTCGCTGCAAGGCATTGGCCTGTGCACCCTGGGCTATGCGTTTCTGGCATTGCAGGACGCGGTCATCAAGTGGCTGGTGGCCGATTATTCGGTAGTGACCATTCTGTTCTGGCGCAGCCTGGTGGTGGTCGCCGCGGTGTTGCTGGTGGGGCGCCTGCGCCTGATTCAGCGAGCCTGGCACTCGCCGAGCCGGCGTTTGCTGGTGGTGCGCGGTCTGTTGTCGATTGTGGCGTGGCTGCTGTATTACACCGCGGCCCGGGATTTGACCCTGGCCGAGATGACCACGTTGTACTTTTCCGCCCCGATCATGGTAACGGTGCTGGCGGCGGTGATTCTCAAGGAGCGCGCCAGCGGCTGGCAGTGGTTCAGCCTGATCATCGGTTTTGTCGGCGTGGTCATCGCCTGTCGCCCCGACAACATGACCGACCCGTTGCCCATCGTCCTGACGCTGTTGGCGGCGATGTGCTGGGCCTTCACCTACATTCAGCTGCGGCAGGTGGATGACCAGACCTCGGTGTTGGAACAGATGCTGATCACCAACGTGGTGTTCGTGATTTGCATGATGGTCGCTTTGCCCTGGACCCATACACCGTCGCCGACCCCGGCCTGGCTGGGCATGCTAGCTGCCGGGCTGGTGGGTGGTATCGGTCAATTCCTGCTGTTTGCCAGTTTCCGTCGGGCCACCGCGACCTTGCTCGCACCGTTTGAATACACCGGGCTGATCTGGGCGTTTGCCTTGTCGAGCCTGATCTGGGGCACGTTGATGGACACGTCGCTGATGATCGGCGCCGGGTTGATTGCGGTCAGCGGCACGCTGGCAATGATCTTCGGCCGGCACGTCTCACAAGACGTCGTCGGCGCTGAATGCTCCGTGACGCAGCCCCTTTATCCAGCAGCGGCAGATGTGGAGGCCGTTGGCGGCGCTGAAGGTTTCGGGGTTGAGGCACCACTCGAGCCAGAGTCCGTCGAGCATCGCCGATAGACCGATGGCGGCCAGGCGCGTGTCGTGGATCACGAACCCTTCGCTGGCGGCCAGATCGTCAAGCAGATCGCGGATCAGCTCGAGGTAGGCGCTATAGCTTTTTTCGTGGGACTGGGTGACGTGCTCGGAGTGCCGGATCAGGCTCCAGAACACCACCCACACACCGAGCAATTGCGGGTCCATGACCCGGGGTGAAAACGAGCCGATGAGGAAGGCGTCGATTTTCTGCGCGGGTGTTTCGGCCTGGGCGATTTCCTGGAACAGGGCGGTGGTCAGTTCGCTGGCGAGGCGCTGGTAAGTGTCGGCAATCAACGCATCGATGCTGCCGAAATGGTGATTGAGCAAACCGACTGAAACCCCGGCCTCGGTGGCGATGCGTCGCACGGATATCCCGGCGTGACCGTCGCGGCTCAGGCAGCGCAGCGTCGCGGCCACCAGCCTTTCGCGGCGGTCATCAGGTTCGGTTCGGCGGTTGTGGGGAGTTTGGGTTGTCACACGGTTTTCCCTGGATTTGATGCCACGTTGGCGAGCTTAGTTGAACGTGCGTTCAATATCCAGTTCGGCAAGGGCGATACAGCGATTTCAACAGACATGACGGAGGACAAGCCAATGGTGCAGGATGTTTCGTTCAATGTTCGCGACAACAATGGTGAGGCGGTGCGGGTCGGTGCCTGGCGTTACGAAGGCGACGGCAGCGGGCCGACGGTGCATTTGCAGGCAGGGGTGCACGCCGATGAAATCGCCGGGATGCTGGTGCTGCACCTGCTGATGCAACGCCTCCAGATCGCCGAGTCTCAGGGTCGGCTCAAGGGTCACATCACAGTCGTCCCGCAGGCCAACCCGCTGGGTATCGGGCAGTTTCGCCAGGGGCGGATTCTCGGTCGTTACCATGACGCCACCGGGCACAACTTCAACCGTGCGTTCGACTTGTCGGCGGCGATGCAACGACCTTCAACCAACATCCAGGAATGGCAAAAAAGCCTGGTGCAACTGGCGGCCACGGCGGACGTGATGCTCGACCTGCACACCGATGACGAAGCGCTGCCATACCTTTACGTGCACCGCAGTTTCTGGCCCCGCGGACGTGAACTGGCGGCGGCGATGAAGATGGACGTGGCGATCATCTGGGATGACGGCGGCGATGGATCTTTCGAGGAAACCATCATTGCCCCGTGGTTGCGCGACGGCGCCACAGAAGGCCGCATGGCCGCGACCCTGGAGCTGCGCGGGCAGGGCGATGTCAGCGACCGTTTTGCCGAGTCTGACGCCGAAGGCCTGTACAACTGGCTGTGCGGTTTAGGCGTTATAGACGAACAAGTGCCACCCGCTGACTGGCCTGTTGAAGCCGTGGAAATGGGCCACATGGAAACCATCCTCGCACCACAACCGGGTGTGCTGATCTTTGAAAAGGAACTGGGGGATTTCGTCGAGGAAGGGCAGCGCTTTGCACGGATTCTTGGGCGGCCCGGTGACGCGTCTTCTGAAGTGGTGCTGCATGCCGAGCAAGCGGGGCGGCTGGTGACGCGCTATCGCGATCGTTTGATCCCTCAGGGCATGGGCGTGGCGAAATTCACCGGCAGCCGGGTATCGCGCAACTGGAGTGGCGGGTTGCTCGACCCGAACTAAGCCTGACCCTCGGAAGGGTGTGATGACATTGGTGGCGAGGGCGCTTGCTCCCGCTGGGTTGCGAAGCGGCCCCGGCTTTTCTTCAGTCAGATGGTGCCGTCAGGTTTTGCGACGGCTTCGCCACCGAACGGGGGCAAGCCCCCTCGCCACAGGGGTGGTGTTAGCTACTGAGTTGGCGTCTGCCAATGATTCAGTGCGATGTATGTGTTGTTACGCTAATTGAGCCAGCCCACATTTGTGGCGAGGGAGCTTGCTCCCGCTGGGTTGCGAAGCGGCCCCGTTTTTTTTCAGTGAGATAGTGCAGGCAGGTTTTGCGACGGCTACGCCGCCGAGCGGGAGCAAGCTCCCTCGCCACAGGGGTGGTGTTAGCTACTGAGTTGGCGTCTGCCAATGGTTCAGTGCGCTGTATGTGTTGTTACGCAAATTGAGCCAGCCCACATTTGTGGCGAGGGAGCTTGCTCCCGCTGGGTTGCGAAGCGGCCCCCGCTTTTCTTCAGTGAGATAGTGCAGGCAGGTTTTGCGACGGCTATGCCGCCGAACGGGAGCAAGCTCCCTCGCT